>NZ_JAGTPI010000138.1:0-596 GCF_021147825.1 Pseudomonas quasicaspiana | reverse complement strand
TTACGCCTGGGTGGCAGCATGAAGTGCTGTGCCTGTGTTCTTAGCTCCGCCAAACGTTTGGGGATCGTGCCCGGTGTTTCGGTCGGACAAAAGCGCAGCGCATTGGCTATAGCCTGAGACAGCCACAAAAAACTCAATCGTTGCGGTGCAACCTTCATTTCCTCAGCCATAAGGCGCATTTCTTGGCGGATCAAGTTGTACGCCAACAAGGTGCCCCAAAGCTCCTGACGGACTAGTTCAGGCTGCTTGCTGCGCAATTGCTCACCGTTGAGCAGGTTTTGTTTGATCTCTCTAAAACCCAGCTCTATTTCCCAACGCTCGTTGTAATGTGCGGCTACTTCGTTTGCTGGATAACGCTTGGCGTCGATCATTGAGGTGAGGTAGCGACGGGCTTTACCTTCTATCGAGTACTCGATCAATCTGGCCTGCCAGTGTTTGGGAAGATCATCGCGCTGCCTGTGGGCGTCACGAGAAACAGTTAACTGAACTAACCAATCACCTGGCCCCAACTCTTGGAGTACCTCGTATTTAATCCCGCTACGAGCCCGCATCAACCAATGCCGTTGCGTACCGCTGTGCTCCCAGTCGAGCAGGAA
>NZ_JAGTPI010000137.1:0-646 GCF_021147825.1 Pseudomonas quasicaspiana | reverse complement strand
TCTGAAAGGCGGCGATGGCAACGACACTTTCGTGCTCGACCAGTTTGCCGAACTGGCATTGCTTGAAGAGTTGAGCAATCAGGGCTCCGACACCCTGAACATCGGCTTCGCCGCCACGGCGATCAACAACACCGTAGACCTGAGCAACACCAACCTGCGCAACGTGGAGAACGTCACGCTGCTGGGTGCCGGGCTGTTCAGCGTTATCGGTAACGATCAGAACAACATCCTTGTCGGCAATGCCTTCGCCAACACCCTCAATGGCGGTGCAGGCGACGACACCCTCAACGGTGGCGCGGGCATCGATACCCTGATCGGTGGCACCGGCAACGATACGTACCTCGTCGATAACCTCAGCGACAAGATTACCGAACTCGACGGCGAAGGCCACGACACCGTGCAAACCACGGTCACTTATACCCTCAGCAATTTTGTCGAAGACGGACAAGCACTGGGCGCAGCAGCGATAAACCTCACGGGTAATGACGAAGCCAACACACTCACCGGCAACAACGCCGCCAATATCCTGGATGGCAAAGCCGGTGCTGACACCCTGATCGGCGGATTGGGCAATGACACCTACATCGTGGATAACGTCGGCGACGTGGTCGTCGAAACCAGCGCACTACTCACCGAGATCGACACC
>NZ_JAGTPI010000136.1:0-646 GCF_021147825.1 Pseudomonas quasicaspiana | reverse complement strand
CCATGCCCCTTCAGAGCACTTTTCAAGAGATCATCAAACTCAATCCTGTTTCTTTTGAGCGCTTTGTTGAGCTCATTGATCCTCTCTGGATCGAACAAGCGCTGACATTAACGGGGACCGTATCGATTCGTCGCCGACGATTGCCTGCTGACCGCATCGTCTGGCTTGTGGTGGGATTGGCTCTGTTCAAAAATGAGCCGATTTGGCTGATTGTCCAGCAGTTAGGTTTGGCGCTCAATGATGGGAAAGTGCCCGCGCCAAGCGCCTCCGTTCAGGCTCGCCAACGATTGGGTGAAGCACCATTGGCGGCACTTTTTACACAATTGGCTGAGGCGTGGGGGCAAGCCAAACAACCCGCTACGGCAAGCTTTTTTGGGTTACGCAGCTTTGCCGTAGATGGTGTGGTGTGGTCCACGCTTGATACGCCTGAAAATCGTCAGGCTTTTGGTGGTGGGCGTACCCATTCCGGCGACGGTGCTTGGCCACAGGTGCGGGGCGTCTGCTTGATGGATACGCACACTCATTTAATACGGGCTGCCAATTTCGGCGAGTTTTCAACTGGCGAGCTGAGCCACGCTCGTGGGTTGGAAAAAGCAGTGGATGACTATTCGGTTACGATCTTTGATCGTGCGTACTATTCTGCAGC
>NZ_JAGTPI010000135.1:0-661 GCF_021147825.1 Pseudomonas quasicaspiana | reverse complement strand
CCTGTGGGAGATTCTATGGTTGTGATCAAGCCATAACCCACCCTTTGGGTTGATATTCGCTCTGATTTTTCATCAGGGCGAACGCCACCCGAGCGAGTTTGCGAGCGAGCATCACAAGTACCTGTGTGGTTGCTTTCCCGCGGCTGCGATGATGGTCGTAGAACTCTTTCCAGGCACTCGATCGGCTGGCCGACATTGCTGCGTTGTGCAGCAATCGGCGAATCTCCGAGCAGCCTCGTTTGGTTAGGAACCTACGGCCATTTTTTTGGCCAGAATCAGTCACTCTTAGATCCATGCCTAAAAAAGCGATGTAGGAGTCGCCGCTCTTGAAGTCGCCTCTGTTGTAAGCCATGACCAGAGCTGTCGCGGTCAGGAAGCCGATACCTTCAACAGCTTGGCAACGGGCCACTTGCTCCAGCAGCCCGGCTTCGCGCAAGGCATCTTTGAGCTTTGCCTTGACCAGCAGGTCCAGCCGTTCGATTGACTTGAGGAAGGCTGCAAATGACGCCTTCAAGCTGGTGTCATTTGCCCAGCTCTGGGTCAGGCTGGTTTTGGCTTGAATCAGTGAAGCCCTGCGTCGCAGAAGGCTTTGCAGCTTGCCGTAGACTGCTGGGGGCGGCGTCCAGGGGCGAAGATTTTCGCCTTCGTTTTTCAGAAATCG
>NZ_JAGTPI010000134.1:0-988 GCF_021147825.1 Pseudomonas quasicaspiana | reverse complement strand
GTACGCTCCATTTTCAGGTTCAAAAAGAAGCGCTCCATAACCGCGTTGTCCCAGCAGTTACCCTTGCGGCTCATACTGCAACGCATTCCATTGCGGGTCAGCAGCGCCTGATAAGCCGCTCCTGCGTACTGACTGCCTCGATCCGAGTGGACGATCAAACCCGGCTCAGGCTGGCGTCGAGCGATAGCCAATTGCATGGCACTGATTACCAGCT
Source organism: Pseudomonas quasicaspiana (assembly GCF_021147825.1). NCBI lineage: Bacteria > Pseudomonadati > Pseudomonadota > Gammaproteobacteria > Pseudomonadales > Pseudomonadaceae > Pseudomonas > Pseudomonas quasicaspiana. The sequence goes on along the minus strand of NZ_JAGTPI010000134.1, from coordinate 774 downwards.
CGGCTCGCATATGAGGGGCCATGGCCCAGCCCACGATCTTGCGCGAGAAAAGGTCCATGACCACTGCCAGGTACACCCAGCCGCCGCGTGTGCGGATATAAGTAATGTCTGCAACCCAGGATTGATTGATCGCCCCAGGGTTGAACTGGCGATTTAGAAGGTTTTCAGCCACCGGCAAGTTGTGATTGCTGTTGGTTGTGTGAACGAACTTACGCTTCCAGACCGGGCGCAGACCTTGTTGTTTCATAAGGCTGCGCACCTTGAAGCGACCAATCGACAGGCCTTCTTTACGCAAGGCGCTCACCACACGACGACTACCATAGCAACGCTCCGACGCTTCAAAGGCTGCCTTGATCCTGGCCGCTGCCGGACAGGCGGGCTTGGGTTTCAAACGACGCTGTTGGGCCTCATAAAGACCGGAGCGACTGATCCGCAGTACCCGACAGAGACGAGCCACCGGGTAGGCCTTACGTTGTAATTGGTGAACCAGTTGATGGATCACTTCAATTCGCGGGCAAAGAAGGCCGTAGCTTTTTTTAGGATGTCATTATCCATTTTCAGCTCACGAATCTGCTGCTCCAGTTGGCGAATACGCTGTTGCTCGCTGGTCAACGGGTTGCCAATTCCCGGGCCACCCAACAGCTCGGCCTTGTATTGCTCAACCCAGCGACGCACTGCCGTATCGCTCAGGTTCATATCAAGGCAGACAGAGTTCACACTCTGGCCTTGATCGACGATGAGCTTGCAAACATCAAGCTTGAAGGCGGCATCGAA
>NZ_JAGTPI010000133.1:0-989 GCF_021147825.1 Pseudomonas quasicaspiana | reverse complement strand
CTCCTTGTATGTTGCTCCTGCACCAAGGAGAAGGGTTAGTCTCTAAGGTGTGACATACGAGAAATACGTTTCTGGGGGAGGCCGATCGCTCCTGAAGGCAGGACCAAGTCCTGACCTTGTCTGTAGAGAGGCCCCCCCGCCTCATTGCCCACCACGAAGAGTATCGAGAAGCCGACAAGTCGGACTTCGCATTACAAGGTTGCAGTGGCATGAAGTTCGAGGTCGGGGGAACCGGAGACATTTTTACCTGATTTCTCTGGAGTTGAAAGCATGGGGTTGTATATCGGTATCGACGTTGGGTCTCGCAGTTGCGCCATGAGCTGGAGGGACAAGGGCCGTGTGGCAGGTTCTTGGGACATTATCCAGACGCCGAAGGGGCGTAAGGCAGCCGTGAAAAAGCTGTTGTCCCTCAAACCCGTCGCGGTGGTCATGGAGGCGACTGGAGTTTATTACCTGGATCTGGCTATTGAGCTGGCCGCAGCGGGTTTGCCGGTCTCGGTCATTAATCCGAAAAGCTTCCATAACTTCGCCAAACTTACGCTGACAACCAGTAAGACTGACGGAATCGATGCGCAGTTATTGGCCGAGTATGGCGAGCGCATGACACCCCGATTGTGGGTTGCTCCTACGCCGATCCAGCTGGAACTACGGGCCATTGGTCGCCATATCAACCGCCTGACCTGCCACCGCACTCGGGCAAAGAACGAGCTGCATGCGTTGCAGGCGACTGAAACCTCAATGGCGCTGCTCATCGAGGATGAGGAAGAGGCGATTGCTATGTTCGACAAACGAATTGAACGCTTCAGGGTTGCGGGCCGTGAGTTGATCTCGACATGCCCCACACTGAGTGCGCAATTCAAGCACATGATAGCGGCGCCGGGGATGGGGGAAGTTTCAGTGTTTGCGGCATTGGCTGAGCTAACCACGTTGCCCACAACGCTGAAATCATCTCAGGTGAGTCGTCATGCGGGACTTGATGTGAGGCTGAC
>NZ_JAGTPI010000132.1:0-995 GCF_021147825.1 Pseudomonas quasicaspiana | reverse complement strand
CCTGCGGCTGGATCACCTCCTTAATCGACGACTCAGCTGCAGCACAAGTTCCCACACGAATTGCTTGATTCATTGAAGAAGACGATTAGAAGCAGCTTTTGCTTTGCACACCCGATTTTGGGTCTGTAGCTCAGTTGGTTAGAGCGCACCCCTGATAAGGGTGAGGTCGGCAGTTCGAATCTGCCCAGACCCACCAGTTACCTGGTGAAGTTGGTCAGAGCGCGTACGACACCCGGATACGGGGCCATAGCTCAGCTGGGAGAGCGCCTGCCTTGCACGCAGGAGGTCAGCGGTTCGATCCCGCTTGGCTCCACCACTTACTGCTTCTGTTTGAAAGCTTAGAAATGAGCACTCCATCGATGTGATGGTGAGTGTTGATTTCTAGTCTTTGATTAGATCGTTCTTTAAAAATTTGGGTATGTGATAGAAATATAGACTGGGCACCTCTTTCACTGGTGCGTGTCCAGGCTAAGGTAAAGTTTGTGAGAACAAACTTTCGGCGAATGTCGTCTTCACAGTATAACCAGATTGCTTGGGGTTATATGGTCAAGTGAAGAAGCGCATACGGTGGATGCCTTGGCAGTCAGAGGCGATGAAAGACGTGGTAGCCTGCGAAAAGCTTCGGGGAGTCGGCAAACAGACTGTGATCCGGAGATGTCTGAATGGGGGAACCCAGCTGTCATAAGACAGTTACCTTACACTGAATACATAGGTGTATGGAGCGAACCAGGGGAACTGAAACATCTAAGTACCCTGAGGAAAAGAAATCAACCGAGATTCCCTTAGTAGTGGCGAGCGAACGGGGACCAGCCCTTAAGTGGCTTTGAGATTAGCGGAACGCTCTGGAAAGTGCGGCCATAGTGGGTGATAGCCCTGTACGCGAAAATCTCTTTGTCATGAAATCGAGTAGGACGGGGCACGAGAAACCTTGTCTGAACATGGGGGGACCATCCTCCAAGGCTAAATACTACTGACTGACCGATAGTGAACTAGTA
>NZ_JAGTPI010000131.1:0-1093 GCF_021147825.1 Pseudomonas quasicaspiana | reverse complement strand
GCGAGCTTACCCCCGAGTGGTCAAACCAAGGCCGGTCAAATATCCAAAGAAAAAACCAACGGAGCTTAACTGACAGGCATTAGGGCTTGCCCGCGATACATGAGACGCCGCCAGAAGACACACCGCGTTATCGTTTATCGTCGGAATGCCGCCCAGACCAAGCCCGGCTCCCACAATGTAAATGCGATTAACCGTTACAACCCCAATTCCCGCCCCAACACCACACTCAACGCATTGCGCGCATCATCAAGCTGCACCAGCGTTGCATGCCTTGCACCCAATGCGTCGCGATTTTCGATGGCGGTAAGGATTGCCTTGTGGCGCGGCAACGCCAACTCATGCAGGTTGGGACGCTGGTTGGAGTGCTTGAGCGCCTCACGCAATGCCAGTGAAAGCATGTTGCACAGGTGAGCGAGCAAGTCGTTGTGAGTCGCGTCGGCAATCCGGCTGTGAAAATCCAGGTCGGGCTGTAACAGTGCTTCAGGATTTGGCGCAGCCTCCATGCGTTGGTAAGCCTCACCAATCGAAGCGATCTCTTCATCGGTGGCGTGTTGTGCGGCGAGGGCGGCAACAGCGGGTTCGATGACCGCACGAACGCTGGTCAGCAAATTGAAGAATTCATTTTGTGGCGTGCACTGCATGATCCAGTGCAATACATCCGGGTCGAGCAGATGCCATTCACGACGGGCCTTCACCACCGTACCGACGCGTGGCCGGGAGTACACCAGCCCTTTGGCCACCAATACCCGGGTGGCTTCGCGCAACACCGGTCGGCTGACGGCGTACTCCTCACAGAGCAAGGCTTCGGCAGGCAGCTTTTCATCCGGCTTGAAACGCCCGGAGACAATCTGCATGCCCAGTTCCTGAACGATGCGGGCGTGCATGCTTTTACGGTCGGAAGGCTTTCGGTAATCCATGGGGACGCAAGTCGATCCTGAGCGATGAGTGCGGGGCATCATAGCATCGGCGTTGCGCGGTGGGAGACTGCTATGGGCCTGTGGGAGATTCTATGGTTGTGATCAAGCCATAACCCACCCTTTGGGTTGATATTCGCTCTGATTTTTCATCAGGGCGAACGCCACCCGAGCGAGTT
>NZ_JAGTPI010000130.1:0-1176 GCF_021147825.1 Pseudomonas quasicaspiana | reverse complement strand
CACAGGTGCCTCGTCCCAATCGCAGGATTTGTACTGGTACGTTTGTTGGAAACTACCTTTAAACCCGGAAGCTTTGGATTCGCAGTAGTTTCCGTGGGAGCGAATTCATTCGCGAAAGCGGTATTCCATACACTGAGTCAGTGCCAGACGCACCGGCCTCTTCGCGAATGAATTCGCTCCCACAGGTGCCTCGTTCCAATCGCAGAATTTGTACTGATACTTTATTGGAAACTGCCTGTAAACCCGGAAGCTTTGGATTCGCAGTAGTTTCCGTGGGAGCGAATTCATTCGCGAAAGCGGTATTCCAGACACTGAATCAGTGCCAGACGCACCGGCCTCTTCGCGAATGAATTCGCTCCCACAGGTGCCTCGTCCCAATCGCAGGATTTGTACTGGTACTTTATTTGAAACTGCCTGTAAACCCAGAAGCTTCGGATTCATTCACAGTAGTTTCCGTGGGAGCGAATTCATTCGCGAAAGTGGTATTCCAGACGCTGGATCAGCGCCAGACGCACCGCCCTCTTCGCGAATGAATTCGCTCCCACAGGTGCCTCGTCCCAATCGCAGGATTTGTACTGGTACTTTGTTGGAAACTGCCTGTAAACCCGTAAGCTTTGGATTCGCAGTAATTTCCGAGGGAGCGAATTCATTCGCGAAAGCGGTATTCCAGGCACTGAATCAGTGCCAGACGCACCGGCCTCTTCGCGAATGAATTCACTCCCACAGGTGTCGCGTTCCAATCGCAGGATTTGTACGGGTACTTTGTTGGAAACTAGCTGTAAACCCGGAAGTTTCGGATTCACAGCAGTTTCCGTGGGAGCGAATTCATTCGCGAAAGCGGTATTCCATACACTGAGTCAGTGCCAGACGCACCGGCCTCTTCGCGAATGAATTCGCTCCCACAGGTGCCTCGTCCCAATCGCAGGATTTGTACTGGTACTTTGTTGGAAACTACCTGTAAACCCGGAAGCTTCGGATTCACAGTAGTTTCCGTGGGAGCGAATTCATTCGCGAAAGCGGTATTCCATACACTGAGTCAGTGCCAGACGCACCGGCCTTTTCGCGAATGAATTCGCACACAGGTGCCTCGTCCCAATCGCAGGATTTGTACTGGTACGTTTGTTGGAAACTACCTTTAAACCCGGAAGCTTTGGATTCGCAGTAGTTTCCGTGGGA
>NZ_JAGTPI010000012.1:0-112550 GCF_021147825.1 Pseudomonas quasicaspiana | reverse complement strand
GTGCTCTGAAGGGGCATGGGGCGGGCTCTGATCGACGGAGCCCGTTTTTTATTCTCGGTGGACGGACAAGTCAATTCCTTAACTGACTGGCATTAGGGCAAGCCCGGCTCCCACGGGGATTTGCGATCCGCCTGAGACGGTTATCTGTGGGAGATTCTATGTTGGCCTGCAAGGGTGGTACCGGTGGGAGCGAATTCATTCGCGAATGCGTCTTTTCAGGCGACAGAAGTATTGAATCTGCCGGCCCTTTCCCGAATAAATTCGGTCCCACAGGTTTTGCATAAGCTTGAGATGCACCGCTCCCACGTAAAACAGTCACCGCATGTTATTCGTCGTCGAAGTTATAACTGCCTGGTGCGAGGTTTTCAAAGCGGGTGTATTTGCCAATGAACGCCAGCCGCGTCGTACCAATAGGCCCGTTACGCTGCTTACCGATGATGATCTCGGCGATGCCTTTATGCTCGGTTTCCGGGTGATACACCTCGTCCCGGTAAACGAACATGATGACGTCGGCATCCTGCTCGATCGCTCCGGATTCCCGCAAGTCGGAGTTGATCGGGCGCTTGTTCGGACGTTGCTCCAGGGAGCGGTTGAGCTGCGACAGGGCAACCACCGGGCAGTTGAATTCCTTGGCGAGGGCTTTCAACGAGCGGGAAATCTCGGAAATCTCGTTGGTCCGGTTATCACCGCCTGAACCGGGGATCTGCATCAACTGCAGGTAGTCGATCATGATCAGGGCAATGTCGCCGTGTTCACGCACCAGACGCCGCGTCCGGGCGCGCATTTCCGACGGACTGATACCGGCCGTATCGTCGATGAATAGCTTGCGCTCGTTGAGCAGATTGACCGCCGACGTCAGGCGTGGCCAGTCATCGTCTTCCAGGCGACCGGCCCGGACCTTGGTCTGGTCGATACGGCCCAGCGAAGACAGCATACGCATGATCAGCGATTCACCTGGCATCTCAAGCGAGTAAACCAGTACCGCCTTGTCGCTGCGTAAAACGGCGTTTTCCACCAGGTTCATCGCAAAGGTAGTTTTACCCATGGAGGGACGACCGGCAACGATGATCAAGTCAGCCGGTTGCAGGCCGCTGGTCTTCTCATCCAGGTCGGTATAACCGGTAGACAGGCCGGTAATCGCGTTGTCAGTGTTGAACAGGGTATCGATACGGTCGATGGCCTTGGTCAACAGGTCGGTCACGCTAACCGGGCCACCGGTCTTCGGACGCGCTTCGGCAATCTGGAAAATCTGCCGCTCGGCTTCGTCGAGGATCTCAGCAGCGTTGCGCCCTTCCGGATTGAACGCGCTGTCGGCGATTTCCGTGCTGATGCCGATCAGTTGACGCAGCGTCGCCCGTTCACGGACGATTTGCGCATAGGCCTTGATGTTGGCAACCGACGGAATGTTTTTCGCCAGTTCGCTGAGGTAACCCAGCCCGCCAACCTGCGAGGTCTGGCCTTCTTTTTCCAGCTGCTCGGCCAGCGTGACCACGTCGATGGGCTGGTTCTGGTCAGCCAGACGGGCGATGGCGCGAAAAATCAAACGGTGGTCATGTCGATAGAAATCGCCATCCGACACCTGATCGAGCACGCGCTCCCAGGCGTTGTTGTCCAGCATCAGACCACCGAGTACGGCCTGTTCGGCCTCGATGGAATGCGGCGGCACCTTCAGCGCGGCGGTTTGCAGATCATATTGCTCAGGGGCGGAGATATCGTTCATGACCACTCAGAATCAGGGGTTGTGAAAAAACCAACTGTACAGAAAGACAAAGGGCACGACCTGTAAACAGGATCGTGCCCGATGTTAATCCTCTAGCGAGCAAGTCGCCAGACGATTACGTACTGCTTAAGCAGCCACCACAACAACGCGAACGGTTGCTTCTACGTCGCTGTGCAGGTGCACGGCTACGTCGAATTCGCCAACGTTACGGATGGTGCCGTTCGGCAGACGAACTTCGCTTTTTGCAACTTCAACGCCAGAGGCGGTCAGTGCATCAGCGATGTCGTGGGTGCCGATCGAACCGAACAGCTTGCCTTCGTCACCAGCAGTGGCAGTGATAGTCACTTCCAGCTCAGCCAGTTGGGCAGCGCGAGTTTCGGCAGAAGCTTTTTTGTCTGCAGCCAGTTTTTCCAGCTCGGCACGACGCTCTTCGAACGCAGCAATGTTAGCAGCGGTCGCAGCGGTAGCTTTGCCGTAAGGCAGCAGGTAGTTACGACCGTAACCGGCCTTAACATTTACTTTGTCGCCCAGGTTGCCCAGGTTCGCGACTTTTTCCAGAAGGATCAGTTGCATGTGAAAATCCTCTTAACTTTTAACCTTCACCGTTCGCGCTATCGGAGTCTTTCGATCCCAGACGACCGCGAAAATCAATCAGGCTGTCGACAATGGCAATAACCACGAGCAACGGACCTATCAGGTGCATGAATGGCACCAGCGTGACGTACATCCCCACCAGCCAGAAACTGGCCAGTTTTTTCTGCGCCACCAGCCCGTGAATCAGGGCTAGCCCGGCGAAGGCCAACGGTATGCTCAACAACGGCAACAAAATCAACATCTGTACGCCAAGCATCGGCCCTACAAACATCGCTGCCAGCAACGATAACGCCAGTCCTTTCGGGATTCTGATCTGACGAAACTCGCGACCAAAACCACCGGGGTTGTACAACAACGCCTGCCAATAGCGCCCAAGAATCAGGCACAACACACTGAAAACCTGAAGCGTAACCGCCATCGAACCGATGATCAGGGGTGGAATCAGTGAAGCGAAGGTAACTCGCTGGTCGGCCGAGAGTTTCTCGTAGACCTCACCGAAAGCCTGAGGCATGAGTTTCTCGAACTCCTGACTCAAACTGTCAACCATGGGACTGAAAACCGTTCCAAAGCTCACTGCACACAACAACCCGACTACCACGCTGACCAGCAGCGCGCGATTCCAGGTGTGGCCTGCGCGTAAAACCAGCGACAGACCACAAGCCCCAAGCAACACTAAAAGTGCACCGGGATCTTTCTGGAAGTACCAGCAAACCAACGCTGAAAGCACTCCCACACCAATGACGCCAATGGCGTCCGAACCGCGCCGCAGTAGCACAAGGCTAGCTGCAGCGGCACCCACACAGTACAACAACGGCAATGCCGCAAATCCGGCCACAACCAGCATGGCCTGCAAGCGTCCCCGCATGATGAATTCAGCCAAGGCGCGCATGCATTAGATCCTTACTACTTTGTCGACTGCCCGGTCTCAGCGGCCGTGGCTGTCGGTGTAGGCCAGCAGGGCCAGGAAGCGGGCACGCTTGATAGCGGTGGCCAGCTGACGCTGATAACGTGCTTTGGTACCAGTGATACGGCTTGGAACGATTTTGCCGGTCTCGGATACGTATGCTTTCAGAGTGTTGAGATCTTTGTAATCGATCTCTTTCACGTCTTCAGCGGTGAAGCGGCAGAATTTACGACGACGGAAGAAACGTGCCATGTGATTGGCTCCTTAAAAGGTCCGTGGATTACTCGTCAGCGTTATCGCTGTTGTCGCTGTCATCACCATCAACGCCATCGGCGCTGTCGGAGTGCTCAGGACGGTCGCGACGCTCACGGCGCTCACTGCGGTTTTCTTCAGCCTTGAGCATCTCGGACTGGCCAGTTACGGCTTCGTCACGACGGATGACCAGGTTACGGATCACTGCATCGTTGTAGCGGAAGTTGTCTTCCAGCTCGGCCAGAGCCTTGCCAGTGCACTCAACGTTCAGCATCACGTAGTGAGCCTTGTGAACATTGTTGATTGCGTAAGCCAGTTGACGACGGCCCCAATCTTCCAGACGGTGGATTTTGCCGCCGTCTTCTTCGATCAGCTTGGTGTAACGCTCTACCATGCCGCCGACTTGCTCGCTTTGATCCGGGTGGACCAAAAAGATGATTTCGTAATGACGCATGAATGCTCCTTACGGGTTGTAGCCTGCCGCCAATAAGCGGTCAGACAAGGAGTGAATGACACTGTTAGTCTTGCTCAGGGACAGGCACATGAGCGCCTGCCGTGACAGCAAGGGGCGCAATTGTAGAGAAGGGGATGAAGAGGCGCAAGGCAATTGGTGAATATTTGAGCAATTACCATAAACCACCGCAGGAGGTGCCAAAGGCTGCGAAGGTCCGATGGACCCTCGTCGCGATTGAAGGCCAATCGCAGCCTGCGGCAGCTCTCCTGCGGGGATATTACTTCTTGGTTCCCGCCGCCTTTACGTTGCGCTGACGCAACGCTTCAAACAGGCAAACGCCGGTTGCAACCGAGACGTTCAGGCTGCTGACGCTACCCGCCATCGGCAGGCGCACCAGGTAATCGCAGTGCTCACGCGTCAGACGGCGCATGCCTTTGCCCTCAGCACCCATGATCAGGATGGTCGGGCCCGTGAGGTCTTGCTGATACAACTCCTGCTCAGCCTCCCCCGCAGTACCGACAACCCACAGGCCGCGCTGCTGGAGTTTCTCCAGGGTTCGCGCGAGGTTGGTCACGGCAACCAACGGGATCACTTCAGCCGCGCCGCAAGCCACTTTACGCACTGCTGGCGTCAGGGTTGCAGACTTGTCTTTGGGCACGACCACCGCCAGCGCTCCGGCAGCATCGGCAGTGCGCAGGCATGCGCCGAGGTTGTGCGGATCGGTTACACCGTCAAGCACCAGAATCAACGGCGCGCCTTCGGTACGATCCAGCAACTCATCGAGCATTGCCTCGCCCCAGACCTGACTAGGACTGACTTCCGCAACAACGCCCTGATGCACCCCCTCGACCCATGCGTCCATCTCACGCCGCTCGGCCTGACCGATCGACACGCGATTTTCACCAGCCAGCGCAACCAGCACCTGCACACGAGGATCATTACGACCCTCGGCCAGCCAGATTTGCTTGACCCGCTTGGGGTGGTGACGCAGTAGCGCTTCTACGGCATGCACGCCGTAGATTTTTTCCAACGAACTCATGACTTGGCCTTAGGCTTGCGCGCCCCGCCGCTTTTCGCGGCTGGAGCAGAACCCGCTTTCGGCGGGCCTTTACGGTGTTTGCTAGGTTTAGCAGGTCTGTCCGATGATGGCGCAGAACCGGCTTTACCGGACTTTCCCGACGATGCCTTGCTACCACCCTTCGCTTCAGCCAACAGAGCCTGTTTCAGTTCGCGACTTTTGCGCACTTCAGCGTTTTTCGCGGCTGCATCACTAGGCCGGTAGGCCTCTGGCTCAGCGCTGGCCTTGGCTTTAGCCTTGGCCGGACGCTTGCTCGGTGCGCGCTCTGAAGCAGCGGCTTTTTCAACTGGCTGCGGCTCTGCACCGCGACGCTTGCGGCCAATTGGGGCGCTGATGGTTTTCTCGGCCATCTCGAAGTCGATCTTGCGCTCATCCAGATCAACGCGCATGACGCGCACTTCAACGGTATCGCCCAAGCGGAAGCTACGACCGGTACGCTCGCCCGCCAGGCGGTGATGCAGCGGATCGAAGTGATAATAATCGCCCGGCAAAGCAGTGACGTGCACCAGACCTTCGACATAGATATCAGTCAGTTCTACAAATAGACCAAAACCAGTCACAGCGGTGATCACACCAGGGAAAGATTCGCCTACGCGGTCTTTCATGAACTCACACTTGAGCCAATTGACCACGTCACGCGTAGCTTCATCGGCGCGGCGCTCGTTCATCGAACACTGTTCGCCCAACTGTTCGAGAATGGCATCGTCATACGGATAGATACGAGCTTTCGGGATTACCGCGGCGCCCGCTCGGCGCACGTGCGGGGTGTCCTGCTTCGAGCGGATCACACTGCGGATTGCGCGGTGAGTCAGCAGGTCCGGATAACGACGAATCGGCGAGGTAAAGTGGGTATACGCCTCGTAATTCAGACCGAAGTGGCCGTTATTGTCAGAGCTGTAAACCGCCTGACTCAACGAACGCAGCATGACGGTCTGAATCAGGTGATAGTCCGGACGATCACGTACGGTTTCCAGCAACGCCTGATAATCCTTCGGAGTTGGACCGTCCTTGCCTTTGTGAAGAGACAGACCCAGCTCACCCAGGAACGCACGGAGTTTTTCCAGACGCTCAGGCGGCGGGCCATCGTGCACGCGGTAAAGCGCAGGAATTTCGTGCTTCTTGAGGAACTCGGCAGTGGCGACGTTAGCAGCCAGCATGCATTCCTCGATCAGCTTGTGAGCATCGTTACGCGTAGTCGGGCGGATTTCAGCGATTTTGCGCTCGGTCCCGAAGATGATGCGGGTTTCCTGTGTTTCAAAATCGATAGCGCCACGCACATGACGAGCACCGAGCAACACCTTGTACAGCGCATAAAGCTGCTTCAGGTGCGGCAGCACGTCAGGGTATTCGCCACGCAACTGGCGAGCGTCGCTGCTTTTCGGCTGTTCCAGCATGGTACTGACCTTGTTGTAGGTCAGACGCGCATGGGAGTGGATGACAGCTTCATAGAACACGTAATCAGTCATCTCGCCGGTTTTGGAGATGGTCATCTCACAAACCATGGCCAGACGATCAACGTGCGGATTCAGCGAGCACAAGCCGTTGGAAAGCTGCTCAGGCAGCATTGGCACAACCCGCTCGGGGAAGTAAACCGAGGTGCCACGCACCTGCGACTCGGCGTCCAGAGCAGAGCCGATCTTCACGTAGCTCGACACGTCAGCGATAGCGACGTAGAGCTTCCAGCCACCCGAGAACAGACGCAATTTGCCGGGCTTGGCTTCGCAATAAACAGCGTCATCGAAGTCGCGAGCATCTTCACCGTCGATGGTGACGAACGGCAGATGGCGCAGGTCGACGCGATTTTCTTTGTCTTTTTCTTCCACTTCCGGCTTGAGTTTGGCGGCTTCTTTAAGCACGGCCTCTGGCCAGACGTGAGGAATATCGTAGGTACGCAGCGCGACATCGATTTCCATGCCGGGCGCCATGTAGTTGCCTACGACCTCGACAATATCGCCCTGAGGCTGGAAGCGCGGCGTTGGCCAGTGGGTGATTTTCACCTCGACGAACTGACCGATCTTCGCGTTGTTATTGCGACCGGGAGTAACCAGCACTTCCTGCTGAATTTTTGGATTGTCAGGAATGACAAAACCAATGCCGCTCTCTTCGAAGTATCGGCCGACCACGGACTCGTGGGCGCGGGAAATCACTTCGACGATCACGCCTTCGCGGCGACCGCGGCGGTCCAGGCCGGAAACGCGCGCCAGGGCACGGTCTCCATCGAACACCAGACGCATCTGGGCCGGACTCATGAACAGGTCATCGCTGCCATCGTCAGGAACCAGGAAGCCGAAACCATCACGATGCCCGGAGATTCGCCCCAGGATCAGGTCCAGCTTGTCCACCGGGGCATAGGTGCCACGACGGGTGTAGATCAACTGAGCGTCGCGCTCCATTGCTCGCAAACGGCGGCGCAGGGCTTCGAACTGATCTTCAGTTGTCAGGCCAAATTCTTCCACCAGCTGCTCACGGCTCGCAGGCGAACCGCGATCGGAGAGGTGAGCCAGAATCAATTCACGGCTGGGGATAGGGTTTTCATATTTTTCCGCTTCACGAGCGGCCTCGGGATCGAGGGACTGCCAATCGGCCATTAGATAGTTTTCACCTTGTCTATATGGGGGCTAGTTTGGCATACACCTATTGAAACGGGAAATTTCACACTCGAACATCGCCTGAAAAACCCGTGACCGGATGCAAAAAAGCCTTTAAATACACCGCCTGCGAATTTTTTCAAATATTTTAACCACTGGGGGTTTACAGTGCAAAAGGCGCTCCGTATAGTGCGCGCCATCGACAGGTAGACGCTTGTCGATATTGCCCAGATGGTGAAATTGGTAGACACGCCAGCTTCAGGTGCTGGTGACCGCAAGGTCGTGGAAGTTCGAGTCTTCTTCTGGGCACCAATTCAGAGCAGCAGATTAAATCTGATGACTCTCCCAAAAACCCGCGAAAGCGGGTTTTTGCATTTCAGGGTTTAGGTTTTGTGCTTTTGATTATTGCGTCTGTTGCCGATTTTGTTTGCCTCAGCGGAAAAACCATTTATTAAAACCAAAACAGGGGTTTACAGATCAAAACCCGCTCCGTATAGTGCGCTCCATCAACGGCGTGCAACGCTGCTGATGCTGCCCAGATGGTGAAATTGGTAGACACGCCAGCTTCAGGTGCTGGTGACCGCAAGGTCGTGGAAGTTCGAGTCTTCTTCTGGGCACCAATTCAAACAAAACCGAGCCATGTGCTCGGTTTTGTGCTTTCTGGGGTTTGGAAAATAGCAGCTCACCCGTGAGAGCAAAGCTTGGTCTGCTCCCACAAGGTTACCCACCAAGCAATCCCGGCAATCAAGCCCTGAATTGCCCCAGACTCGCCTTCAACTGCGCCGCGAGGCCATCCAGCACTTTGCCGCTCGCCGTAGTTTCTTCAACGACCTGCGCCGCACGCTGGGCCTGGGCGTGAATCACTTCTACGCGCCCGCGAACCGCGTGCGCGCCTTCTGCCTGATGCACTGCCGCCTTGGTTGCCAGACCAATCGCCGTATGGACCTGCTCAACAGACTCCTGCACGGATTGCTGCAACTTGACGCTGTTGCGCAGTACCGCCAGCCCCTCATTGGCCTGCCGCCCCGCCAGACCAATCGCCGCAACGGCCTCTTTGGCACCCGACTGCAACGCACCGATGTGCGCCTGAATATCCCCCGTGGAGCTTTGGGTCTTGCTCGCCAAAGCACGAACCTCATCGGCCACCACAGCAAAACCGCGCCCTGTTTCCCCAGCCCGCGCAGCCTCAATGGCCGCGTTCAGTGCCAACAGGTTAGTCTGTTCGGCAATGCCATGAATGACCTCCAGCACCACTTCGATCTGCTCGCTCTGCTGCGCCAGCCGCTCGATGACTTTAGAACCGGTTTCAACCTGCCCCGCCAGCGCCTCAATCAAGCCGCCCACTTGATTCGATGTGCGCGTGTTTTCATCAGTCGCCTGACGAATATCCACCACCTGCCTCAAAGCAGCCTGCATGGCATGGCTCTCGGACTGAGCCTCGTCGGCCATGTGCTCAAGCGCTTGCAGACTGGCAGCCACTTCATCGCGCTGCATCGCGGCCGCAGCACCTGCACCCGCATTGCGCTGACTCATCGCATTGATCTCAACACCGGTGCGCTGCGCAACATCTCCGGCCTCGCGAACAATGGGCTGTAGCTTGGCAACAAAACGATTGACTGCTGCCGCCATGTCCCCGATCTCGTCATTACTGTCGATTTTGACGCGCTTGGTCAGATCGCCCTCGCCCGCCGCCAGATCATCCAGCGCCGCGATCAACAGCAGCAGCTTGTTGACTACCCTGCGCCCCAGCACTACCGCCAATACCAAAAGGACGCCCAACCCAACCAGGGCCAAGCCCATGCCTATCCGCCAGCGCAGTGTTTCAGACGCTTCCTTTACCGCTGATGTCGTGTTTGTAGCCATGGCAGAAGCCGCGCCTTGCGCAGAATCAAGTCGTGAACGCAGTGCGGCCGAGCTTTCTTTCGAAGCGCCGGTCAGGCTTTCGGAAACCAGTTGCCCGCCACTGGTAATCAGCGTCGCAAAACGCTTGTCGAGAGCGACGAGGTTTTCTTCAACGGTGGCAGTGGAAACACCCATGCGCACCTTGCCGATTTCAACACCGTTAGGGCTGATGGATGCCTCGACGTAGTAAACCGAACTGTCGGTCCTGGCAGCGTTCAGCACTTTATCCATTGCCCGCTCGCCCTCGCCCTTGGCAAGCAACGCCTGGATCAGCGGGTTTTCGCGGTTCAGATAACGGGTCAAGTGCTCGCCCGCCGCGTCGTCATAAATCACGAACAACACATTAGGATTGCGCTGCGCGCGACGAGCGAATTCGGACAACGTCGGCGTATCGTTATCCCACATGGCGCGGGGCGCCACAGCGGCCAGCAATTCAGCCATATCGGTGGCTGAGTCTCTGAGGTCTTTTTCCAGTGTGGCGCGCAGCTGTGCCTGCTCATCCTTCAGACGAGCGGCAAGGCCCGTACTCAAGCGCTGACTGGTACTGGTAGCAAGATTATCGAGACTGGAGGTTACTTCTCGACTTGCCTGTTCCAGTTCAGCGGACAAGTGTTGCGAATCTACACCCAGGCGATTGGCCAAATCAGCTTCAAGCGCAGCAACAGTGCTCCGGGTGAGAGCAACGGCGACCAGCACCTGCACCAAAAGAGCGATGCCAAGTGCAATAAACACGGGCCGCAGCAAGCGGCTCCGCAAAAGAGAGAGGACAGCTGACACGGGGAATCCCTCCACCACCGGCGCCATTAAAATGATGGCACCTTTTCTGACGCTTTTTACAGCAATCGCCGTGCCGTTCCAGTGGCCACGGTCAAACCAGAAAAAACAAAGGGCCGCATCTGCGACCCTTTGTTTTTACATCAACAACTTATCAGCCAAACGGATGACGCAACACGATGGTTTCGTTGCGATCAGGGCCCGTCGAAATAATGTCGATAGGTGCGCCCACCAGCTCTTCCAGACGCTTGATATAAGCGCGAGCGTTAGCTGGCAGCTCTTCCAGAGTCTTGGCACCCAGCGTCGATTCAGTCCAGCCCGGCACTTGCTCGTACACAGGCTTGAGGCCCAGGTAGCTGTCAGCGTCGGTCGGTGCTTCGATCACTGCACCGTGCTCGTTCTCGTAACCGATGCAAATGTTGATGGTTTCGAGGCCATCCAGCACGTCGAGCTTGGTCAGGCAGATGCCGGAGATGCTGTTGATTTCGATAGCGCGACGCAGGATCACGGCATCGAACCAGCCGCAGCGACGAGCACGGCCAGTGGTTGCACCGAATTCGTGCCCACGCTTGGCCAGGAATGCACCAACGTCGTCGAACAGCTCAGTCGGGAATGGACCCGAACCTACACGTGTGGTGTAAGCCTTGGTGATACCCAGGATGTAATCCAGGTACATCGGACCAAAACCCGAACCCGTGGCGATACCGCCCGCCGTGGTGTTGGAGCTGGTGACGTACGGATAAGTACCGTGGTCGATGTCCAGCAGCGAACCTTGAGCGCCTTCGAACATGATGTCTTTGCCGTCGCGACGCATTTCATGCAGCGCAGCAGTAACGTCGAGCATCAGCGGCTTGAGCAGCTCGGCGTATTCCATGCACTCGTCGAGAGTTTTCTGGAAATCGATGGCGGGCTCTTTGTAGTAATTGACCAGCACAAAGTTGTGATAGTCGAGCAGCTCGCCCAGCTTGGCGGCGAAACGCTCGCGGTGGAACAAGTCACCAATGCGCAGGCCACGACGTGCAACCTTGTCTTCATAAGCCGGGCCGATGCCACGACCGGTAGTACCGATCTTGAACTCGCCACGGGCCTTTTCACGCGCCTGATCCAGCGCAACGTGATAGGACAGGATCAGCGGGCAGGACGGGCTGATGCGCAGACGCTCGCGCACTGGAATGCCTTTCTCTTCCAGCTTGATGATTTCGCGCATCAGCGCATCCGGCGCAACGACCACACCGTTACCGATGAGGCACTGCACGCCTTCGCGCAGCACACCGGACGGAATCAGGTGCAATACGGTTTTTTCGCCGTCGATCACCAGAGTGTGACCCGCGTTGTGGCCACCCTGGTAACGCACTACAGCGGTAGCATGTTCGGTCAGCAGATCAACGATCTTGCCTTTGCCCTCATCACCCCATTGGGTGCCCAGGACTACGACATTCTTACCCATAACACTTGTCCTCATTCACGCAAACTTGGTGTCGGCGGCCGCCGACAGGAAAACTCAAGAAGCCAGCGGCACGACTTGCCAACGCTCGCCATGCTGAATCAATTGCCGATCGCAATCGGCCTCACGCGCTGCGGCCACCTGTTGCCCAGGCAATGCCTGCACAACACGCTGACCTTCACTGCGCAACTGACAAACCTGCTGCCAGAGTGCTGCATCCGTACTGTCCGGCATCCAGATACCGCCGGAAGGCAATTCGATTTCTGCACGACCCAGTGTCACCAAAGTCTTCAGGTCCGTGGAAAAACCGGTGGCCGGGCGAGCCCGACCGAAATCCGCACCGATGTCATCATAGCGACCGCCCTGAGCAATGGATTGACCCACGCCCGGAACGAAAACAGCAAAGACAACACCCGTGTGATAGTGATAACCGCGCAACTCACCCAGATCGAAATACAACGGCAGCTCAGGGAAACGGGTCGCAAGGCGCTCAGCCACGGTCAACAGGTCATCAAGCGCAGCCAGCACTGGCGCTGGCGCGTTGGCCAGGCGATCACGCGCAGCCGCCAATACTTCACGACCACCGCACAGATCGACCAATGCACGCAGCATCGACGCCAGATCGGCAGGCAGATTGGCTGTCAGCTCGATCACTTCGTCGATGGCCTTGCGTTGCAGGGCATCAAACAACAGCTGTTCAACCTCGCCAGACAAACCAGCTGCGCGGGCCAGGCCGCGGTAGATACCGACATGCCCCAGATCCATGTGAACGTCTGGAACATCAGCCAGTTGCAGCATGGCCAGCATCAGGCTGATGACTTCGACGTCACTGCTCGGGCTTGCATCGCCATACAACTCGGCGCCCAGTTGAATAGGGCTACGCGAAGAAGACAGGGCACGCGGCTGCGCATGCAGCACGCTACCGGCATAGCAAAGACGGCTCGGCCCTTCACGACGCAGGGTATGCGCATCGATGCGCGCCACTTGCGGCGTGATGTCGGCACGAAAGCCCATTTGCCGACCCGACTGCGGGTCGATCACTTTGAAGGTGCGCAGATCCAGGTCCGAGCCCGCGCCAGTGAGCAAGGATTCAAGGTATTCGATATGAGGGGTGACTACGAATTCATAGCCCCAGCTCTGGAACAGATCCAACACCTGACGGCGCGCTACTTCTATGCGCGCCGCTTCAGGCGGCAGTACTTCTTCGATGCCATCTGGTAGCAGCCAGCGGTCAACCGTTGCCATTACGCCTTTCCCCTATGATCCGGGCGACCCGCGCCGAGGCGGGCCTTGAGTAAAGCAGAGAGTGGTCAGGTGCTGCGCCCGTTACTGCGGGCACGGCAAGCGCCCGAGAATGGCTGTTTCAGACCACTGTCCTCGAAAATCATGCCACTGCTGTGGCCAATCAATCGTGCAGACGCAAAAAAGCCGGGAATTTCCCGGCTGCCGCATCATACACACGTTTTACCGCATGATCACCCCGCCGGACGGTTTTGCCGCCCGGCGGGTAGATTACGGCGTTCAGATCACGGCTTGGATTTTTCCAGATAGCGGAAGAAATCGCTGCTCGGATCCAGAACCATCACGTCACTCTTGTTCGCGAAGCTTTCACGGTAGGCGCGCAGGCTACGGTAGAACGCGTAGAACTCCTGATCCTGGCCGTAGGCCTTGGAGTAGATCGCGGAAGCTTGGGCATCACCATCACCGCGGGCCTCTTCAGACTCACGATAGGCTTCAGCCAGCAGTACGCGACGCTGACGATCGGCGTCGGCACGGATGCCTTCAGCCAGCTCGTTACCCTTGGCGCGATGCTCACGCGCTTCACGTTCACGCTCGGTACTCATCCGTTCGAAAACGCTGCGGTTCACTTCTTTCGGCAGGTCGATAGCCTTGACCCGAACATCGATAACTTCGATGCCCAGCTCCTTGTTTGCCATCGCGTTCAGCGAAGCGGTGATGTCAGCCATCAACGCATCACGCTCGCCCGACACAGCTTCGTGCAAGGTGCGCTTACCGAACTGGTCACGCAGACCGGATTCGAGACGACGAGACAGACGTTCATCAGCGATTTGCTTGAGGCCCGACGTTGCGGTGTAGAACACTTCCGCGTTCTTCACACGCCACTTGGCGTAGGCATCTACCATGACCGCTTTCTTTTCAAGCGTCAGGAAGCGTTGGGTCGGAGCATCCAGCGTCAGCAGGCGACCGTCGAACTTGCGCACCTGGTTGACGTAAGGAATCTTCACATGCAGACCCGGCTGAATATCGGGTTCAACCACGCGACCAAATTGCAGCATTACGGCACGTTCTGTCTGGGACACGATAAACAGGCTGTTCCAGGCAACCACCGCCAGCACTACAGCAACAATCAGGGCGATCAGCGATTTATTGCTCATCAGCGAGTCTCCCTTGTACGCGGCTGCTGAATCTCTGCGGCGCGAGCACCGACATCAGCTCCTGCAGTGTTAGCACCGGTAGTCGGGGCATTGCTGTTACCGCTACGGCCGTTTTCGATCATCTTGTCCAGCGGCAGATAAAGCAGGTTGTTCCCGCCTTTATCGCCAGTCACGAGAACCTTGCTGGTATTGGTGAACAGCTCTTGCATAGTGTCCAGGTACAGACGTTCACGCGTGACTTCTGGAGCCTTGCGATACTCGGCAACCAGCTTGGTAAAGCGATCAGCTTCACCCTTGGCGCGGGAGATCACTTCGTCGCGATAACCGTTGGCGTCTTCGATGATCCGCTGAGCCTGACCACGTGCTTCCGGAATCACACCGTTAGCGTAGGTTTCAGCCTGGTTACGGGAACGTTGCTCGTCTTCACGTGCACGAATCACATCATCGAATGCTTCCTGAACCTCACGAGGTGCAGCAGCGCTCTGTACGTTGACCTGGGTCACCGTGATACCGGTGCGATAAGTGTCGAGGAAGCGTTGCAGACGCTCCTTGATCTCACTCGCCATCAGTTCACGACCTTCAGTCAGCACCTGATCCATGGCCGTGGAACCCACGACATGACGCAGCGCACTTTCAGTAGCGTGTTGCAGACTGACTTCCGGTTGATCAACGTTCAGCACGAAATCACGCAGGTTGGAGATTTTGTACTGCACGGTCAGCGGCACTTCGACGATGTTTTCGTCTTCAGTCAGCATCTGGCCCTGTTTGCTGTAGGCACGTTCGCGAGTCACGTTTTCCATGTACTTGCGATCGAACGGCGGGAAATAGATGTTCAGACCCGAACCTACGGTTTCGTGGTACTGACCGAAGCGCAGCACAACGGCCTGCTCCTGCTCGTCCACGACGTAAATGGCGCTGTACAGCCAGATCGCAACCAGCACGACCAGGCCAATGCCCAGCAAGCCGAAACCGCCACCCTTGCCAGGGTTGCCGTTACCACCACCGTCACCACCACTGCGTTTCTTGCCACCACCGAACAAACCATTAAGGCTTTCCTGCAGCTTTCGGAAGGCCTCGTCGAGATCCGGTGGCCCCTTGCGGTCGCCGCCCTTGCGCTTACCACCCCAAGGATCCTGATTATTCGAGTTGCCACCCGGCTCATTCCAAGCCATAGCGCTCTCCATCTGATAAAGCAAAGACGCGCCCGCGGCGCGCCGACCAATGCTACAGAATGCCTGAGAGAGCCGTACAACGGCTTTCTCACGCTTTTATTGCAAAGTGTGTTGCTCGATGAATTCCAGCGGCTGCAGTCCTTCGCGACTCACCAGACGATTGAACTCAACGCGCGGTAAACGTACTGCCAACAAGCTGCTGCCCTGCTCGTCATACTCTTCGCTCTGCACCGCACCCAATTCGAAAAACTGGGCGCGCAACCGGGCGAAATCCTGAGACAGGTGCAAAGTACCGACAAACAGATCGTCGCCGAGCAATTCGGCAACCGCCTGTTTGAGCAGGTCCAGCCCTCGACCATCACGGGCGGAGACCCAGACACGTTGCGGTTTGCCATCGGCATCGCGCTGTATCTGCGGCTCTACCCCTTCGAGCAGGTCGAGTTTGTTATAGACCTCAAGTATCGGCAAGCCCTCGGCACCGATCTCGCCAAGTACCGCCATGACCTGTTCGATCTGCTCCATGCGATCAGGCTCGTGAGAGTCGATGACGTGGAGCAGCAGATCGGAGTTGCTGGACTCTTCGAGCGTGGCGCGAAAGGCTTCGACCAGTTTGTGCGGCAGGTGGCGAATAAAGCCCACAGTGTCAGCCAGCACGATAGGCCCCAGGTCGTCGAGTTGCAGACGGCGCAGGGTCGGGTCGAGCGTGGCGAAGAGCTGATCTGCAGCAAACACATCGGAATCAGTCACAGCATTGAACAATGTCGATTTGCCGGCGTTGGTATAGCCCACCAGAGAAACCGAAGGGATGTCGGCGCGCTTGCGCCCGCGACGAGCCTGCTCACGCTGGCTGCGAACCTTTTCAAGACGGCCCTTGATCTGCCGCAGACGAACCCGCAACAGACGCCGGTCAGTTTCCAGCTGGGTTTCACCGGGACCACGCAGGCCAATACCACCGCCCTGGCGTTCAAGGTGAGTCCAGCCGCGAACCAGCCGCGTGCTCATGTGCTCGAGCTGTGCCAGCTCGACCTGCAATTTGCCTTCATGAGTACGCGCGCGCTGCGCGAAGATGTCGAGGATCAACCCCGTGCGATCAAGTACGCGACACTCGAAAACGCGCTCGAGGTTACGTTCCTGACTGGGTGTCAGCACGTGATTGAAGATGACGATATCGATTTTTTCGGCTTTGACCTGGTCGCGAAGTTCCTCGACCTTGCCACTGCCAATCAGATATTTGGCCGATGGCCGATGACGCGGCACGTTGACGAACGCGACGGTATCGGCGCCAGCTGATATGGCCAGTTCCCGAAACTCCTGCGGATCTTCACGCGCCTCAGGGTCCTGACCATCCAGGTGAACGAGTATTGCGCGTTCACCACCACTGTGGCGCTCAAAGAACAAAGCAGACTCCTATCAGGCGTTACCTGGCTCAGCGTCGCCCTGCTCACCTTCGGTTGCGCTAGGCAGACGAATCGGGCGAACCGGAACAACGGTAGAGATTGCGTGCTTGTAGACCATTTGGCTGACAGTGTTCTTCAGCAAAATAACAAACTGGTCAAAAGACTCGATCGTGCCTTGCAGCTTGATGCCGTTGACGAGATAGATCGAAACCCCAACCTTCTCTTTACGCAGGGTGTTCAGGTAAGGGTCTTGTAGCGAATGCCCTTTTGACATGTGCCGCACTCCTTTAAGGATCAATAATAATTCGAATTCAGTTGGCTTGAACCGCCACCCCCCAAGGATAGACGGCTATTGCAAGGACTCAGCTCAATATGGAGACCGACCCCAGGTATTTCAAGGCGCGTGGCAAATTGTCGCTGGCCAGACTGTCCAACCAGTGTAAATCGTCCCAGCTGCGTAGCCAGGTAAACTGTCGCTTGGCCAGTTGGCGCGTGGCAATGATCCCACGCTCCTGCATCTCAGCCCATGTCAGCTTTCCATCCAGATGATCCCAGACCTGACGATAACCGACGGCTCTTATCGATGGCAGACCCGCATGCAGGTCACCTCTTGAGCGTAACGCCAGAACTTCGTCCAGGAATCCCTGGTCCAGCATTGTTGAAAATCTTGATGCTATACGGCCATGCAACACCTTGCGATCTGCCGGAGCAATGGCCAGGCTGGCGACAGTATAGGGCAATTGCGGTCTACCAGAAGCCGCAGCATCAGTAGTTTGCGCACTTTGTTGCTTTCTATGCGCCGTCATGCTCAACCCACTGACCCTGTAAACCTCCAGCGCACGTATCAATCGCTGCGGGTCATTGGGGTGGATTCGCGCCGCAGACACCGGATCCACTGCCGCCAACTGGTCATGCAACGCCTGCCAGCCATGGGCTGCAGCCTGTGCTTCCAGTTCTGCACGAACACCTGAGTCAGCAGCCGGCATGTCTGCCAACCCGTCCAATAGAGCCTTGAAATACAACATAGTGCCGCCAACCAGCAGCGGAATTTTTCCGCGGGCGGTTATTTCTGCCATGGCAGACAGCGCATCTGCACGAAAATCAGCCGCCGAGTAGCTTTCGGCAGGATCGAGAATATCCACCAAACGGTGGGGAAACTCGGCCAACTGCGCCTTGGAAGGCTTGGCAGTACCAATATCCATGCCGCGATAAACCAGCGCCGAATCGACACTGATCAGCTCGCAAGGCAGGACTTTGCAGAGTTCCATGGCCAGATCGGTTTTACCTGAAGCCGTCGGCCCCATCAGAAAGATGGCCGGAGGTAGAGCGCTCATTCAGCGACCGCGCAGGAAGAGTTTGTCCAGATCATCCAGCCCCATTTGGGTCCAGGTAGGTCGGCCATGGTTGCATTGACCGCTGCGCTCGGTGTTTTCCATGTCGCGCAGCAGACCGTTCATTTCCGGGATGGCCAGACGGCGATTGGCCCGGATTGCCCCATGGCACGCCATGGTGCCCAACAATTCGTTCATGTGAGCCTGAACCCGGTCACTGGTGCCGTATTCCATCAGGTCGGCCAGCACATCGCTGACCAGCCGATTGGCCTCGGCCTGTTTCAACAGGGCCGGAATCTGCCGGATCGCCAGACTTTCAGGACCGAGACGTTGCAACTCGAAGCCCAGACGCTGGAATGTCTCGATGTGCTCTTCAGCGCAATCGGCTTCGCGCTGACTGACTGCAATGGACTCAGGCACCAGCAACGGCTGACCGCTCAGGCCTTCGCTTGCCATCGCAATCTTCAGACGCTCGTACATGATCCGCTCGTGGGCGGCATGCATGTCTACCAGCACCAGACCGTGAGCGTTCTCCGCCAGAATATAAATACCCTTGAGTTGCGCCAAGGCGTAGCCCAGCGGAGGAATGTCGCCCTGAGTCTCCGGCAACGACACGGCAGGCGTACCGGGCAACGGTGCATAAAACTCGCGATAAGCGCTTTGCGCTTCGGCGGCAGGCAACGTCGCTGTAGGGCGCGGCGTGTACTGATATTGATAACCAGCGCCTGCACCTGAACCGGCTGGCGGCGCATAGGGCTGAGCCTGGGGTTGCTCCAGCAGATTGTTGGCCAGGCGCATTTCACCCTGCGGGCCGAACTCACCGGCTTGCGGGCCGGTGGGTCGCTCGATGGCAGTCACTGGCGCAGCGCCTGCCAGTTGATCTTCGGGACGCACATCGCCCAGCGCGCGGTGCAAGGTGCCATAAAGGAAGTCGTGCACCATGCGCCCGTCGCGGAAGCGGACTTCGTGCTTGGTCGGGTGCACGTTAACGTCAACGACGGCGGGATCAACCTCGAAAAACAGCACGAAGGTCGGATGACGGCCATTGAACAGCACGTCGCGATAGGCTTGGCGCACCGCGTGAGCCACGAGCTTGTCGCGCACTGCCCGGCCATTCACAAAGAAATACTGCAAGTCCGCCTGACTACGGGAAAAAGTCGGCAACCCGACCCAGCCCCACAGATGCAAGCCGTTGCGCTCGATCTCGATGGGCAGCGCCTGCTCCAGAAAACCGGGGCCGCAAATGGCTGATACGCGTCTGGCGCGAGCCGTGTCGTCGTTGGCTTCATGCAGGCTGAGAATCGTCTTGCCGTTGTGCCGCAAGTGAAACGCCACGTCGAAGCGCGCCAGTGCCATGCGCTTGATCACTTCCTGCAAGTGATCGAATTCGGTTTTTTCCGCCTTGAGAAACTTGCGCCGCGCCGGGGTATTGAAGAACAGGTCGCGGACTTCAACGGAGGTCCCCACCGGATGCGCCGCAGGCTGAACCCGTGAAGCCATATCGCGGCCTTCGGTTTCCACTTGCCAGGCCTGGTCAGCGTCACGTGTTCGGGAGGTCAGCGTCAGTCGTGCCACAGAGCTGATCGACGCCAGCGCCTCGCCGCGAAAGCCAAGGCTCATGACGCGCTCAAGGTCTTCCAGCTCGCGAATCTTGCTGGTGGCGTGACGAGCCAGAGCCAAAGGCAGGTCATCAGAAGAAATGCCGCTGCCATCATCACGGACCCGCAGCAGTTTGATACCCGCCTGCTCAACATCGACATCAATGCGCTTGGCACCGGAATCCAGACTGTTTTCCAGCAACTCCTTGATGACCGATGCTGGCCGCTCGACCACCTCACCCGCTGCGATCTGGTTGGCCAGCCGTGGGCTGAGCAGTTCGATCCGGGCAGCATTTAGAGCTGCAGCGCTGGCAGAAGCCTGTACTTCAGGCTCGATACTGTCGAGAAGAAGATCGGTCATGGTTGAGCCGCCACCTCGGAGCTAGGGATTTTCAGGTCCTGCCCAATGCGCAGTTCATCCGTTTTCAGGTTATTGGCGCTGCGCAGAGCCGCAGCGCTCATGTCGTAGCGAGCCGCCAGCATGGCCAGTGTTTCACCCGAGCGAACCACGTGATTACGCGGCCCCTGGGCGAGTTTGCCGTTATCGCGCAGCCACGCGATGTAAGTACCTTGCGGTGGATTCTGCTGGAAGAATTGCTTCACGCCAGAGTTGATCGAACGCGCCAATGCCTGTTGGTGCGAAGCAGCGCTGAGCTTGGCCGCTTCGGCATTGTTGGAGATGAAGCCCGTTTCGACCAGAATCGACGGGATATCAGGCGACTTGAGCACCATAAAGCCTGCTTGCTCAACCCGGGATTTGTGCAGCGACGTCACTCGACCAATGTTGGTGAGGACTTTCTGCCCGACATTGAGGCTTGAAGACAGCGAAGCGGTCATGGACAAGTCCAGCAACACCCCCGCCAGCATGCGGTCCTTGTCGTCCAGACTCACGGCACCGGCACCACCGATCAAGTCGGAACGGTTTTCACTGTCGGCCAGCCAGCGGGCGGTTTCAGACGTGGCGCCACGCTCGGACAGAGCAAATACCGAAGCACCGAACGCAGCCCTTGAAGGCGCAGCATCGGCGTGAATCGACACAAACAGATCCGCGCCTTTGGCTCGGGCAATTTCCGTACGCTTGCGCAGCGGGATGAAGTAATCGCCGGTGCGGGTCAGCTCGGCGCGGTAGCCTTTTTCAGCATTGATCTGTCGTTGCAGCTCTTTGGCGATGGCCAGTACCAGATTCTTTTCTTTCTGACCGCTACTGCCGGACGCTCCCGGATCTTCACCGCCGTGACCGGCATCAATCACGATCACAATGTCGCGCTTGCCGTTGGGCACAGGTGTGAGTTTGATCTCGGGCTTCGCCGGACTGACCGGCACGGCAGGCGCAGTGTTCGCGGCCGTGTCAGGAATGGTCGGGCTCGGATTGGCATCGCCCGGCTCGTCGAACAGATCGACAACCAGACGGTTACCATATTGCTGGTTCGGGGCCAGGGTGAAGCTCTTGGGCGTCACGGCCTTTTTCAGGTCGATGACCACGCGCAAATCCGTCGCGGTGCGCTGGGCAGAACGCATGCTGGTAATGGGCGTATTGGCCATGGGTACATTCAGCGGACCACCGAGGGTCGCACCGTTGATATCGATAACCAGTCGATCAGGAGAAGTCAGGGTGAACACGCTGTGCTGGACGGGTCCGGAGAGGTCAAAAACCAGTCGTGTGTTATCTGGTGCGCGCCATAGGCGGACACTTTTTACCTGTGTTGCAGCCAGCGCATCAACAGCCAGGACTGTCAAAAGCAGACCCACTACAGTAACCAGCGCGCGAATGCGCATACCTAACCCCATTTCTATTTGAATTCCAACGCCAAAGCGGCACACCAGGTTTCGCCACGCGAGCCAATCGGGCTCAAAGTCAGTGCTCGACCTTGCGCATGCGGCCTAATGGTAATGGTCAGGTCAGGCTTTGGCAAAAAGCCTGCACCGAGCTGGGGCCACTCGATCAAACAAAGTGCATCGCCTTCCAGGTAATCGCGGATCCCCAGGTACTCCAGCTCCTCTGGGTCAACCAATCGATACAGGTCAAAGTGGAATACACGAACCGGGCCTATTTCATAGGGTTCAACCAGGGTGAAGGTCGGGCTCTTGACCGCACCTTCGTGCCCGAGGCCACGGATGATGCCCCGCGAAAGCGTGGTTTTACCTGCCCCCAGATCACCTTCCAGAAAAATCACGCCTACCCCTTTGGTGACCTCGGCAATGCGCTCACCAAAGTGGGTCATGGCCTCTTCACCGACCAAATGCAGCGTTAACTCAGACACGGTTGCTGCTCCTCCAATAACTGACGAATGGCTGGAATCAAATCACTGGCCCCCAGCCCACGGCCCGCTTCGCCCAAGCGCTGCCCGGCGCTGGCATGCAGCCAGACCGCCAGAGAAGCTGCATCGAACGGCTTCATTTTTTGCGCCATCAATGCGCCGATCAGCCCGGCGAGCACGTCGCCCAAACCAGCGGTCGCCATGGCCGGATGGCCGCGATCACAGAGCATCAACTGACCGTCGACATCAGCGATCAGGCTACCGCTGCCCTTCAATACACAAACCGCCTGGTACTTATCGGCCAGCGCTCGCGCAGCAGCAGGGCGGTCCGCCTGGATTTGTTTAGTCGTCACCCCCAGCAAGCGCGCAGCTTCGCCGGGATGCGGGGTAATGACGCTGCCCTCGGGAAGCGAAACAAAACCTTGTGCCAATTGGTTAAGGGCATCGGCGTCCCACACTTGCGGACGTTGAGCGTTGGCGGCGGCTGAAAGCAAGCTGCGCCCCCAGGAACCTTGACCCAGCCCGGGGCCTGCCACCAGAACACTGGCGGGTTCAATCAATGCCATCAACTGGTTGGCAGAACGGATAGCCGCGCTCATTACTTCGGGCATGCGAGTCAATGCAGCAGGAACATGTTCGGGTCGGGTCGCCAACGTGACCATGCCTGCGCCACTGCGCAAGGCACTTTCAGCGCTCAGCAGACAGGCCCCGCCGAAACCATGATCGCCACCAATGACCAGCACTCGGCCATACAGGCCTTTATGAGCAGTACGAGGGCGTGCAGCCAGACGCGGCAGATTAAATGTATCAAGACGAGTCGCGCTGCGAGTGGTCTTGGCGACAACGGCCGGATCTGCCTGCAAGTCGTCAAACACCAACTCGCCGACCAGGTCCGCGGCATCACCGGTAAGGAGGCCGAGCTTCAAGCCTATATAAGTCACCGTCAGATCGGCTCCCACCGCAACGCCAAGGATACGTCCGGTATCGGCGCTTAGCCCGGAAGGAATATCCACCGCCACGACCGGCAAAACACTGGTATTAATCGACTCGATTGCCGCCGCGTAGGGCTGGCGAACGTCACCGTTCAAGCCAGTTCCCAGCAGCGCATCCAGCACGATGCCGCGCAAAGGTTGATCGGCCCACGGTTGAACATCGAGACCCGCAGCGATTGCCGCGCCATAAGCGTCAGCGGCATCGCCAGCCAGTGTCGCGGGATCGGCCACGCTGAACACATGAACATTCCACCCGGCCTTTTGCGCCAGCGTCGCAATCAGATACCCGTTGCCAGCGTTGTTGCCGCGCCCGGCCAGTACGCTCAATTCCCGCGCTTCGGGCCAGCGTCGACGCAGCGCGCGCCACGTCGCATGGGCGGCCCGTTGCATCAATTCACTGCCGCACGTTCCCGCAGCAATGAGCTGTGCGTCCAGTTCGCGGACCTGCGCGGCGCTGTACAGTGCGTCGGGTAATTGGGGATTCGTGTCGACCATGCGTTTCTTGGCTCCGATGTCTGGCAGAATTATACGCACCTCCACCCGGTTTCTCCTTGCGCATGCCCGTTATTACTGTTGATTCGCCCAATACTGTTGACCTCGCCACCCTCGCTCAATCGATCAAGGAGTGGGGCCGCGAGCTGGGCTTTCAGCAAGTCGGGATTGCCGGGCTGGATCTCGCCGAACACGAGCAACACCTTGAGCGCTGGCTTGAGGCGGGCTATCACGGCGAGATGGACTATATGGCAGCGCATGGCAGCAAACGTTCGCACCCTGAGGAACTGGTGCCGGGCACCTTGCGGGTGGTCTCGTTGCGCATGGATTACCTGCCCGGCGACACCGAGATGACTCAGCGTCTGACCGAGCCGGAAAAAGCCTACGTGTCCCGCTACGCGCTGGGCCGCGACTATCACAAGCTGATCCGCAAACGCGTGCAGCAACTGGCCGAACGCATCCAGCAGGCCATTGGTCCATTCGGCTATCGCGCCTTCGTCGACAGCGCTCCGGTGCTGGAAAAAGCCATTGCCGAACAGGCCGGACTGGGCTGGATCGGCAAGAACACGCTGGTGCTCAATCGCAAGGCGGGGAGTTTCTTTTTCCTCAGCGAGCTGTTTGTTGACCTGCCATTGCCCGAGGATCCACCTCACGCCACTGAACACTGCGGTCGCTGCACCGCGTGTCTGGACATCTGCCCTACCGCTGCATTCGTCGGGCCTTATGTGCTGGATGCGAGGCGCTGCATTTCTTATCTGACCATTGAACTGAAAACCGCCATCCCGGAGGAGTTACGTCCGCTGATTGGCAACCGGGTGTTCGGTTGCGATGACTGCCAGATCGTTTGCCCGTGGAATCGCTTTGCCCGCCCCACCGACCAAAGTGATTTCCAGCCACGCCACAATCTGGATAACGCCGGTTTGGCCGAGTTATTCATGTGGGACGAGGATAAATTCCTCAGCAACACGGAAGGCTCTCCCCTGCGCCGGGCCGGTTACGAACGCTGGCTGCGCAATCTGGCAGTAGGGTTAGGCAATGCGCCATCGACGATCCCCGTGCTGGAGGCGCTTGAGGCAAGACGGGAGTATCCGTCGGAGCTGGTGAGGGAACATGTGGAGTGGGCGTTGCGGCAGCACCAACACCGCTGAGCCGCCTGCGATCATCTATGGGGTTCTATGATCCCACTACACCCCGGCAGCGCAGAACCTGTAGGCGCCGAGCTTGCTCGCGATAAGGCTGGATCCGGTCCACTTTAGATCGCATCCAGCCTTATCGCGAGCAAGCTCGGCTCCCACGCCCAAAGGGCGTAGCTCAATGCTCATCGCCCTTGTAGACAAACTTCGGCATGTTCCAGTTAAAGCGGATAGCCATTAGCCGCAGCAACAGACCGCCGAACAGGGTGATAAGGATGCTCTGCTCTTCTGGCAATTGCAGGTGCTGACACAGCAGAAAGCACCAGGCCGCGAGGAATGACACGCTGGCATACAGCTCGCGACGGAATACCAAGGGGATGTCGTTGCAGAAAATATCCCGCAGGATGCCGCCAAATACCCCGGTGATTACGCCGCACACTGACGCCACCAGCAGACCGGTCCCGACTTCGAGTGCGGTCATCGTGCCGATCAGGGTGAAGGCCACCAGCCCCAAGGCATCGAGTACCAGAAACAGCGAGCGCAGATGGCGCATCAACGGCGCAATGAAAATGGTCAGCAGTGCCGCAACGCTGGTCAGGATCAGATATTCGGGGTGCTTGACCCATGTCAGCGGGTAATGACCGAGCAACACATCGCGCACCGAACCGCCGCCAAGGGCTGTGACGCACGCGATCAGTACCACGCCAAACCAGTCCATGCCCCGCCGTCCGGCAGACAGCGCGCCAGTCATGGCTTCAGCGGTAATAGCGATCAGATAAAGCATCAACAACATGGCGGCAGTCCCTGCGACGAAGCCGCGCAGTGTAGGGCAAGCACCAAAAGAGGGCAAAGAGCGAAACTACCGATCACAACCAATTTCTGTAGGAGCTGCCGAAGGCTGCGAAACCGTCGCATCTGACACGCCGCAATCGCAGCCTTCGGCAGCTCCTACAGGAATGATGTAAGCATCAGCCTTTAATGAAATGCTCGCGATAGAACCGCAGCTCGGCGATTGACTCGCGGATGTCGTCCAGCGCCAGGTGGGTGCTGCCCTTCTGGAACTTCAAGTCAGGCGACCAACGGGCGGCCAGCTCTTTGAGCGTGGAAACGTCCAGATTGCGGTAGTGAAAGTAGTGCTCCAGGGTAGGCATGTGCCGATAAAGGAAGCGACGATCCTGGCAAATACTGTTGCCACAGATCGGTGAACTGCGTTCCGGCACCCATTGCTTGATGAACTCCAACGTCTGGGCTTCCGCTTCAGCCATGCTGATGACACTGTCGCGAACCCGCTGGGTCAGGCCCGAACCGCCGTGCTGACGGGTGTTCCACTCGTCCATTCTGGCCAGGGTTTCATCACTCTGGTGCACAGCGATGACCGGGCCTTCAGCCAGGGTGTTGAGTTCGCTGTCAGTGATGATCGTCGCCATTTCGATAATGACGTCGGTGTCCGGGTCCAGGCCGGTCATTTCCAGATCGATCCAGATCAGGTTCTGCTTGTTCTGCATATTGGGCTCCTCAGCGTAGGCACGCAGTTTAGCTCACCCCGCCGTGCTAGACTCCCCCGCGTTTACTTATCAGCTGCTTTATCACTCGGAACACCCATGGCCAAACGCCAACTCAATCGTCGTCAAAACTGGCGCATCGAAAAAATTCAAGGCGAGCGCGCTGCCCGTGCCGCCAAACGCGAATCACAAACCCTGGAAACACTTGAGGGCGGCGATCTTGGCCCCGAGCAAACCGGGTTGGTGATCGCTCACTTCGGCGTACAAGTCGAAGTGGAAGCAAAGGAAGGCGACCAGGCAGGTCAGGTTTTCCGCTGCCACTTGCGCGCCAACCTGCCTGCACTGGTGACCGGCGATCGCGTCGTCTGGCGCGCTGGCAATCAGGGCATCGGCGTTATCGTCGCGCAACTGCCGCGCACCACTGAGCTGTGCCGTCCTGATAGCCGTGGGCAACTCAAGCCGGTTGCCGCCAACGTCGATCTGATTGTCATTGTGTTCGCGCCGATGCCTGAGCCTCACGCTAACCTGATCGACCGTTATCTGGTGGCCGCCGAGCACGCTGGCATTCGTCCGTTGCTGCTGTTGAACAAGTTCGACCTGATCAACGAACAGAATGCTCCGGCACTCAACGCGTTGCTGGAGGTTTACCGGACGCTGGGTTATCCAGTTCTGGAAGTCTCTGCGCACCACGGCGACGGCATGCAACAGCTGCAAGCCCAGCTGGACGGGCATATCAGCGTGTTTGTCGGTCAGTCTGGCGTCGGCAAGTCATCCCTGGTCAACAGCCTGCTGCCTGAAGTCGAAACCCGCGTCGGGCCGCTGTCCGAACTGTCCGGGCAAGGCACGCACACCACGACGACTGCCCGCCTGTTCCACTTCCCCCGTGGCGGCGACCTGATCGACTCCCCGGGTATTCGTGAATTCGGTCTGGGTCATGTAAGCCGTGCGGATGTCGAAGCGGGCTTCATCGAGTTCAACGACCTGATCGGCACCTGCCGATTCCGCGATTGCAAACACGACCGTGAACCTGGCTGCGCTCTGCTGATCGCCCTGGAAGAAGGCCGCGTGCAACAACAGCGCATGAACAGCTATCGCTCGATCATCGCCAGCTTGCCGGAAAGCAGCTACTAGCTGCGCCTTGTAGGAGCTGCCGCAGGCTGCGAAACGCGTACTGTCTGGAAGAATGCCTTCGCAGCCTTCGGCAGCTCCTACAGATTTGCGGCCGACAAAAAAGCCCGGACTCTCACGAGTCCGGGCTTTTTACTTGCAGCTTTAGGCTTGTAGCTTGCGGCTAGAACGCTAGTTCTTCGTCTCATCCAGCTTCAACGTGCCGTCTTCAAACAAGTTCAGCTTTTGCCGAATCTCGTGCGGCTGGGCGTAGGCCTGTGGATCATCCGGCGGCTGGATTCTAGGATTGACTGGCGCAGCCGGTGCAGGCTCAGTGGCCGTGGCTTTGCCCTGGCCGCCCCTGTAAACCTGACTGCCTTCAATACGCTGCATGGCCTTCTTGGTCAGAACCATGATATCGATGCGCCGGTTGACCGGGCTTTGCGGATGCTCGCCGTCATACAGCATCGACGATGCATAGCCGACTACCCGCGCCACCTGGTTTTCCGGGTAGGTGCCGGCAACCAGAGCGCGACGTGCCGAGTTGGCCCGATTAGCCGACAGCTCCCAGTTACCGAACTCGCCGTTACCCACATAAGGCTTGCCATCTGTGTGCCCGCTGATGCTGATTTTGTTGGGCACCGCTTTGATGGTATCAGCCATGGCCAGCAGAATGTCTTCGAAATAGGGCTTGAGGCGCGCACTGCCCAGGTCGAACATCGGCCGGTTATCAGCGTCTGTAATCTGGATCCGCAGACCATCCTGAGTAATCTCGAAATGGATCTGGTCCTTGAATTTCTGCAGTTCAGGATTCTCTTCGATCTTGTTCTGCAACTCCTGCAGCAACAACTCCAGACGCTCTTGCTCGACCTCTTCCGCCTTGGCCTCTGCGGTCTCGGCTTCGATAGGTACAGTGTCCGGTGTCGGGGTGTTCTTGATTTCCGGGTTCAAGGTCTGATCAGGCGACATTTCCGGCGATCCACCTAGATCAATCACGTAGGGCGAACCACTGTCCGAGAACCCGACCGGGTCTTTAAAATAACCGGCGATAGCGACTAACTGCTCCGGGGTTGCCGCAGACAACAGCCACAGCACCAGAAAGAACGCCATCATGGCGGTTGCAAAGTCCGCGAAGGCGATTTTCCAGGCGCCACCGTGGTGACCGGCTTCATAGCGCTTGACGCGCTTGATGATTATCGGCTGATTATTTTCCATGACTCAGCGACCGCGAACCGCTTGTTCCAGCTCACTGAAGCTGGGCCGGTGTGCCGGATAGAGAACCTTGCGGCCAAACTCGACAGCCAGCGAAGGAGGCATGCCGGAGGCGGATGCCACCAGCGAAGCCTTGATCGCCTCATAGACGTTGAGCTCTTCTTTGGCATCGTGGGCAAGGCAGCTCGCCAGAGGACCGAAGAACCCGTAGGCGGCAATGATACCCAGGAAGGTACCCACCAGCGCTGCACCCACGTGGTTACCAATGGCAGCCTTGTCGCCGTCACCCAGGGAAGCCATGGTGATCACGATGCCGAGTACTGCCGCCACAATACCGAAACCGGGCAGGCCGTCGGCGATACCGGTTACGGCGTGGGATGGATGACCCAGCTCTTCCTTGATGCTCTGCAACTCCATGTCAAACAGGCCTTCCAGTTCATGAGGAGCCATGTTGCCGGATGACATGATGCGCAGGTAATCACAGATGTAAGCGGTCATGCGCTCATCTTTCAGCACGCCGGGATACTTGGCGAAAATCGGGCTCGCCGACGCGTCTTCGATGTCCCCTTCAATCGCCATCATGCCTTCACGACGGCTCTTGTTGAGGATCTCGTACACCAGGCCCAGCACTTCAAGATAGAAGGCGTGCGTGAAACGCGTACCGAACATCTTCAGCGACTTCTTCATGACGTGCATGGTCATGTAGCCTGGGTTGGCCTGCAGAAATGCGCCAAGACAGGCACCACCGATGATCAACACCTCGAAAGGCTGGATCAGCGCGCCAATCTTACCGTGAGAAAGTACGTAGCCTGCGAGAACACTCGCGAAGACGACGATGATGCCGATAATTTTAGCCATAGGTAGAAAGTACTTACTGAGTCGGGTTCAGGGACATGCGCGGAAGTTCATGAAACTCTTGTTCTACTTATCGGCATATGTGGGCCAGACTGTAGCCAGAAAAATCGAAAAGCCAGTTAACCGGTGAACGGGGGCCCGTAAATTAGGGTCTTACCCATTGATTTCGCAGTGTCCACTGCCTACATTTTCAGTCGCACGGGCCATGATGCATGCCTCCAGAAACGTCGCCACAGCTTCCCGTCCCGAACACGCTCGATGCGTGGCTCAAGCAATTGGACAGCATTGCATTGCCGGTCCCTCTGCCCAGCCACAATAAGGTCCGTAGCGCACTGAATGATAGCCGCCGTTCCCTGCGCGACATCGCCGACATGATGCAGGACAGCCCGGCACTGGTCCTGAGCGTGATGCGCGAAGCCAACCATCAAAGCACCGGTCTGACCGAACCTGCCGAAAGCCTCGAAGTGGCGATCACTCGTCTGGGCCTGGGGCGCACCGAGGTGCTGCTCAATCGCCTGCCCGCTCTGGAAAACGAGAAGATTCCGACCGCGTTCCGCCAGTTGCTACTGATCAGCCAGCACGCTACGCAGCAGGCCAACGGACTGTTCGCAGCTCGCCTTGCGCGGCTCTGGCAGGATATCCACCTGGGTAGCCTGTTGTTTCTGGCACCGCTGTGGCCAATGGCACTGGCGCACCCGAAATTGCTTGAAGAATGGGAACTGCGGGTTATCCACAAAGGTGAGTCTTCCCGCTCAGTGGAGAAAGCACTGTTTGGCGTCAGTCTGCTAGAGCTCTGCATGGAACTGGCGACCTTGTGGCGCCTGCCTTTATGGGTGACTCAAGGCTACAAGCTACTGATCAGCGAGCGACGCCAATTGGTGAAGGCTCTGCATGTGGCTCGGGCTAACGACGATCCATTGCAACAGCAACAGTTGATGGACGCAGATCCAAACCTGCGTCGCTGGTTCAATCAACCCGCCAATACCGTATTGCTGGGCAACGGCCTGGCGCTGGCCGCTCAACAGGCATGGGACAGCCCGCACTGCCTGCGCTGGGAGTTACTGAGCAGCCTGTACTTGCAGCAATCCATGGACAGCGTGCAACAGCAGGCTCACCAGAATGCAGTCAGCAGTGCTCGCAACCACAATGACCCGAGTCTTTGGCACCCTGCCGAAGCTCTGATCTGGCCGTGGGCAACCCGCCGGATTCATAGCAAACTGCAAGCAGCACCGCCGCCATCGCCCGATGCCTTGCAGAGCTGGCGCAAGCTATGCGCAGAATTGCTGGCCAACCCGAGCCCCTTCAGTAACGCCATGCACCTGACTACCACGGCGCGGGACGCTCTGGTTTCCTGCGGCATGGAGCGCGTGATGTTGCTGATGGCAGACAAGACCGGCACCCAGCTGCGCGTCCATCAGATCGCCGGGTTGAGACCTGAAGCAACGTCGCTGGCGCTCTCTATAAAGGAAAGCACCGTGCTGCAGCGTTTGCTGGCACAGCCGACCCAACTGCGCATGACACCCGCCAACATCGATCAATTCTCGGCACTGCTGCCGGGTAATCTTCGGGCTTTGTTCCCGGGCAAACACTGGCTGATCCGGTCGCTGAGCAGCAACAACAAGGTGTTGATACTGGTGGTGGCGGATCAGGGCGGCGGACAGTTTTCGGAAACTTCGGTGCAGGCGTTCGGTAAAACCTGCCAATGCATCGAGCGGGCGCTGACGAGCTTTAGTAGTCGCAAAGCCTGACAGCTGGGCTACAATTCGCCTCTTTTTTTGAATTGGAGGCTGCACATGTCCGTCTTCTTTGGCTTGCCGCTGGTTATCGAGCCAAGCGACCTGAAGGATCGCCTGGATGCTCCGGAACTGATCCTGGTGGACCTGACCAGCAGCGCCCGGTACGACGCCGGACACATACCCGGCGCGCGTTTCGTTGACCCGAAACGCACTCAGTTGGGCCAGCCTCCAGCACCAGGTTTGCTACCTGCCCATGCAGACCTGCAAGCGCTGTTCGGTGAACTGGGCCACAACGCCGATGCGGTGTATGTGGTCTACGACGACGAAGGCGGCGGCTGGGCCGGACGCTTTATTTGGTTACTGGATGTGATCGGCCACAGCCAATATCACTATGTCGATGGCGGCCTGCTGGCCTGGCAGGCCGATGGTTTGCCCTTGTCCACTGCGGTTCCACCTTCGGCAGGCGGGCCTGTTGCCTTGCAACTGCATGAAGAACCCACCGCCACACGCGAGTATCTGCAAAGTCGCCTGGGCGCTGCCGATCTGGCAATCTGGGACGCGCGTGGCCCGCTTGAATATTCCGGCGAAAAAGTCGTCGCGGCCAAAGGTGGACACATTCCCGGCGCGATCAACTTCGAGTGGACCGCGGGCATGGATAAGGCGCGTGACCTGCGCATCCGTGAAGACATCGCGGAGATCCTCGACAGCCTGGGCATCACTGCCGACAAAGAAATCATTACTCACTGCCAGACACACCATCGGTCGGGCTTCACGTATCTGGTGGCCAAGGCGCTGGGTTACCCTCGGGTCAAAGGCTACGCCGGCTCCTGGGGCGAATGGGGCAACCACCCCGATACGCCAGTCGAACGCTGAAACCCTGTCCACTTCAAGTATTACATTCAGGAATTTTGATGAAAGAGCGTCTGTTTATCCTCAGCCAGTACCTGCTGCCGCATCACTTGCTGTCACGCCTGGCTGGCTGTGTTGCCGAGTGCCGCGTGCGCTGGTTCAAGAATGCCTTCACCGCATGGTTCGCCCGTCGCTACCAGGTCAACATGTCCGAAGCACAAGTCGAGGACTTGAGCGCCTATGAACACTTCAACGCCTTCTTCACTCGTGCTCTGAAACCCGGCGCACGTCCGCTCGATGAAACGCCCGGCGCAATCCTCAGCCCGGCGGATGGCGCAATCAGCCAACTGGGCCGCATCGAACAGGGCCGAATCTTCCAGGCCAAGGGCCACAGTTTCAGCGTGCTGGAATTGCTGGGCGGTGACCCGGCGTTGTCGGCGCCATTCATGGGTGGAGAATTCGCGACTGTCTACCTGTCGCCCAAGGACTACCATCGCGTGCACATGCCATTGGCCGGTACCTTGCGTGAAATGGTGTATGTGCCTGGCCGAATCTTCTCGGTTAACCAGACCACAGCCGAAAACGTGCCTGAGCTGTTCGCCCGTAACGAGCGCGTCGTCTGCATCTTCGACACCGAGCGCGGACCGATGGCCTTGGTGCTGGTTGGCGCGATGATCGTTGCTTCCGTCGAGACGGTCTGGGCCGGCTTGGTGACACCGCCAAAACGCGAACTGAGGACTTTCCGCTACGACGAAGCAGCACGTGCGCCGATCCACCTGGAGAAAGGCGCAGAAATGGGCCGCTTCAAGCTGGGCTCCACCGCCATCGTCCTGTTCGGCCCTGAGCAAGTGAAATGGGCCGAGCAATTGACTGCGACTTCACCCGTGCGCATGGGTCAGGCCCTGGCATTGCCCGCACAGGTTTGAAACAGTAAATAGTGGCACTATGTGCCACTATTTATCATCAGGTGGTTGTACCATGGCTGTTTTCGCTTGAGCCTGAGCTGATAGATTCGTCTGCGGTTGCTGCGACTATTGGCCAATGCTGCTAGAGTCCCAACACCGGCCCTGTCGGAAACCTGCATTTTATTGATGTAGATTTCGGCACCCGTCGGGAACTGTTATCGCTGCATCGATTCAAAGCAGCCGCTTGGTCCCGAGCGGGCAGTTGGAGTTAGCCTTTCACATGAGTAATTTGAGCCTTCCTGTGTTGTTGCGTGTTCCCGCGCCAACGCAGTCGAGCCTGACATTCTGTGAAGCGACGCCCAAAGATCTCAAGCGTTGGATCTCAACGCTGCCTAAAGCAAACCTGGGTGAAACGGCTCGTCAGCTCTACCAAGGCCTGACTGAACTCAATCAACTGCTGACGCCCAGTGAAAATCGCCTGCAACTGCTTGAACTGCTGCGTCCCGAAGTGCATTTCGTCTGCAAACATCTGGAACGCCACTTTCTCAATCAGGCTGTGGTGCTTGACGAACGTCCGCGCAAAGTCGCCAATCTTTGCCAGGCGCTTCAAAACCATCTGGCGGTCGGCTACAAACTGATTATCGAGCGAGTCAGCTCAAGACTCAGCAGAGACCGCATCCCGCTACTGACCACTGCACTGCAACGTGCAATTCAGTGTCTGAACGGACCGCTGATTCGTGCCAATCAACTGTACTGTCCTGTGCAGGAAGGCCTGTGGCTCGAGCTGCACAAGATCTATCAGATTGCCTGCGAACATCAATTGCAGAATCTACCGGTGGCCGATGAACAGGCGATCCACTCCCGCTCGCTGACGGTAGAACAGACTTACACCATTGCGCTGCTGATGGGCTGCTCGCGCTGCAACCAGATGCGTCAGCTCAACATCGGTCGGCTTGCTGATGTGCTGGATGCCTGGAGCCCGTTTGTGCGGCTGCAGTCACCCACAGACGAAACCAGCCTGTATGCGCTTTCAGCAAGACAGGACAAACCGCCGCTCTACAAATCACTGTTTCCCGAAGACCAGTACCCTACCCTGCTGGGTCTTAACACCCAGACTTTGGCAGCGATGATCACCCGCTATCTGGAAACCCCTGTAGATCAGCGGGCACAGTCACCGCTGTTGGTTCCACAAGGCTTTCCCCCTGACCTGCTGGAACATCTGGCTACTGCATGGGGCGATGTCGCAGAACGGACCTTTCAACGCACGCCCGGCCAGGGCACTCTGAGCCTGTGCATAGGCATGAGCGCTCTGCATTTCTATCTGGGCGGCAAACGCTCTTTCAGTGACATGCTGCAAGTCCCGGCTACCAAAGCCGCCGAGTTCAGCCTGCAGGTCGTGGACGACAAAGCTGACGACCCTTGGGCCAGCGCTTTTGACACCCAGCGCGGCAACACCTCGGCGCTGATGCTGCCTTACGAAGAAATCCAGTATGAACAGCCTGACGCCGATGGCGTAGACGCGGCGTCCAACGCCCAGCAGACGTTCCCGACCTTTGACCTGAACATCGTCAACCACAGCCCAGGCGGCTACTGCCTTGCGTGGCCAAAAGAGGTGCCTCAGCAGTTGCAGGCCGGAGAGTTGGTCGGGATTCAGGATGATGCCGGTCAGGGCTGGAGTGTTGCGGTGGTCCGTTGGGTGCGCCAGGTGCGCAGCGGTGGCACACAAATGGGTATCGAGCTAATCGCGCCATTTGCCCAGCCTTGCGGCTTGCAGGTCGTCCGGCCTGAACTGAACAGCCCTTACATGCGCTCTTTGCTGCTGCCGGAAATTCGCGCGATTGAACAGCCGGCGACGATACTGGCACCGCGCTTGCCCTTTAAAGAAGGCAATAACGTGATGATCAATATTGCCGGAGAAGAACACAGCGGCCTGCTGGGTCATCAACGCACCAGCAGCGGCAGCTACAACCAGTTCGAGTACGAGACCTTCGAACTGCCCGGCCAAACGGGCGGCGACACGCCAAAAGCGGAGCAGGAATTCGATTCGTTGTGGTCGTCACTGTAGAACTCCGACGTCCTCCCGGCGAAAGCCGGTCCTATGGGACTGCGTCGGTTCTGTAGGAGGGAGGCTTGCCCGCGATACAAGCACCGCGGTCTATCTGATAAACCGCGGCGCCCTTATCGCGGGCAAGCCTCGCTCCCACAGGTTCCGGTGCGATTCGGCGATTTCATTTTTGGTGGAGGGTTTTCACACAGCCTGCACCGAGGCTGTTACCGCCTTTTAGCCGCGCCCTTCTCGCTCCCTTACCCCCAACAGATAAAGCACGCCATCCAGACCCAGGGTCGAAATCGCCTGTTTGGCTGACTGCTTGACCAGTGGCTTGGCGCGAAACGCGACGCCCAGACCTGCGATGGCGAGCATTGGCAAGTCGTTGGCACCGTCACCCACTGCGATGGTCTGCTCAAGACTCAAACCTTCCTTCGCCGCCAGCTCCCGCAACAAATCGGCCTTGCGCTGGGCATTGACGATAGGCTCGATGGCCACGCCTGTGCACTTGCCATCCACGACTTCCAGCTCGTTGGCGAAGACATAGTCGATACCAAGTCTTGCCTGCAACTGCTTGGCAAAGTAAGTGAAGCCACCCGACAGAATCGCCGTTTTGTAGCCCAGACGCTTGAGCTCGGCAAAAAGAACCTCGGTCCCTTCAGTCAAACGCAGCGAAGCACCAATTTCGTCCAGCACGCTGACGTCCAGACCTTTGAGCAAGGCCAGACGCTCTTTGAAACTGGCACTGAAATCCAGCTCACCGCGCATGGCGCGCTCGGTGATTTCCGAAACCCGATCACCTACACCATGAGCTTTGGCCAGCTCATCGATAACCTCTGCTTCAATCAGGGTCGAGTCCATATCGAAAACCGCCAGACGACGATTGCGGCGATACAGCGAGTCCTGCTGGAAAGCGATGTCCACGTTCAGCTCTTGAGCAACCTGCAGGAACTCGGCCTGCAAGGCCTTGGTGTCAGCGGGCTCGCCACGCACGGAAAATTCGACGCATCCTTTGCCTTGATCAGTAGAAGCGTCCAGCGGCATGCGTTTGGACAAACGATCAATCTTGTCAATGCTCAGGCCGTGTTGCGCCGTGATGGCGCTGACACGTTGCAATTGCCCGGCAGTGATCTTGCGGGTCAGCAGCGTCACGATGTGTCGCGGGCTGCCCTGGTCATCTACCCACTTCTGATAGTCCGCCTCGGACACAGGTGTAATGCGCACCTGTTGATCCAGCTTATGCGCCGCAGCCTGAATGTCCGCGAGGACCGAAGCCCCCTGCTCAGTGCCAGGGATTTCGACAAGAATGCCGAACGACATGACGTCGTGAATCACCGCCTGGCCAATATCAAGGATGCTCACACCACCTTTGGCAAGCACGCCGGTGATGGTCGCAGTGAGACCGGGACGGTCTTCACCGGTGATGTTAATCAGGACGATTTCGCGCAAGGGACACCCCAGCAGTGGAAAAAAACCGCATTCTAACCACTTTCAGTGACCATCGGGCGAAGGCAGCGCTTTGCCGCCACTGGGTCGGTCGTTATACTGCGCGGCAACTTCTTCGAAAGAGCCGTGCTCTGTGAACCGGCCTAAGCCTGTTAAAACCGATAATTTCTTCCTGCTGATCTTCCGTGCACTGCGTCATCGCCGTGTACCGATTGCATTGCGCATCGCTAGCCATAACGTGATTCTCGTCTCCCTGGCGCTGATGATCTACGCCGGTGTGATGGGCTTGCAGTTCAAGCAGGCCATGCATGAGCAGGCCGACGCGCTGGGTCAGGCACTCACCACGCAAACTGCGACCTCCGCCACGGAGCTGCTGGTGTCCAACGACATCCTCAGCCTTAACGTGCTGTTGGGTAATCTGGTGAAGAACCCGCTGGTGGCGCATGCCGCGATCTACAGCGTGGACAATCGTATTCTTGCGGAAGCCGGTCAGCGCCCGAAAAACGGTCTGCTGGGTGAGGCCGAAGGGCTTTACGAAATCAAGATTACTTTCCAGGACACCATGGCCGGGCATCTGCGCATCAGCCTGGACATGTCCCAATTCCAGCAGCCGATGACCATCAGCCTGCAAAGCATGGGCATCCTGGCGGGTATTTTGCTGGCGCTCGCCCTGGCGTTGAGCCTGCGTCTGGGCCGACACATTTCCACTCCGCTGCTGCAATTGCGAATCTGGCTGCGTGATATCGATCCGTATACCCCGGCCATCGAGCGTCAGGACGAAATCGGTGATCTGGCCCGCCAGTTGCGCACGTCCTTTGCACCGCCGATGCCGGAACCGGAGCCTGAACCAGAGCCGGAATACGCCGAGGACGAGTCGGATGACCACTATGCTGAAGATGAAGCCGTAGAGCCCGCCGCCAAAAGCCGCTCTGCCCGCGAGCCAGGTTTTGACGATGCGCCCAAGCCACGCCTGCCTGCGCCGCCCGTACAACGCCGTCTGGTTGCCGAAGAAGATGAAGAAGACGAGGACGACCCGTTTGCCGACCTGCGCGACAGTTCCGACGCCGCGCCTCAGGTCACTAGAGCTGTGGCTCCGAGTACGCCGCAACCCAGCGCCGTGCTGGCCGTACAGCTCGGCTCCCAGGATCAACTACGTCGTTTGCCCCGGGCTCGCCTGACGGAGCTGCTGCAACGCTATCGCGATTGTCTGGATCAGGCTTCTTCGCTGTACGAAGGCGAACTGCATACCCTGAACGATGGCAGCACACTGATGCTGTTCCACAGCCAGGAAAGCGGTGAGGATTACCTCACCAATGCTATCTGCTGCGGCGAGCTGTTGCGTGCGCTGAGCCATGCATTGCAAATCGAGGTCGCAGACAGCGGCATCACCCTGCAATTGCAATTGGGTCTGACGCTGGGCGAAGGCCTGGCAGGTCTGAGTCAGATCGACTTGCTGCTGACTGAAACCGCACAGGATGCGCTGGCCCTGTCGCAACACAGTCGCAACCTGTTGCTGGTAGAGCGCAAGATCAATGACGACGCACTGATCCGTCAGCGCGCCCGAATCCGCCCGATTGCGAGCCCTGAAGGCGCTTGCTGTGTAGAGCGCCTGATGGAGCCTTACCCATCGATGCTAGAGCGCCAGTTGGCGCGTATGCATGAGACGGCACGCAAGGTGTGATCTGAACCTTGCTAGCTCTGCCATAACGGTAGGAGCGAACTTGTTCGCGAGGGGCCATTCAGGAAAAGCATCATTGGATGACCCTCCGCCTCGCCAACAAGTTGGCTCCTACAGGAGCACAACCCTGATCACCACCCACAAAAAAGCCCGCATCGCTGCGGGCTTTTTGTTTGCGCCAATCCTAGAAGCGGAACACTTCAAGATCAGTACGTATCGGTGAAGCCATTGGAATCTTTGGTTTATCAGGCTCTTTGGCCCGAGCTACCGGGGCTTTCTTCGGTTCTTCCAGAGGCTGCCAGGAAATCGGCTTGACCGCAGAACTCACCTGATCCGCCAGACGCTGAAGCAGCAGGCCTTGGGCACGCACCTGATCGGCAGACGTCCCGGCATGCAGCTCTTCAAGGTGCACAATCCGGCTGTCACGCACATTGCCCTTGCGGTCCACCAGACGCCATTGGGCATCGAGAATCGCAGGCTGCTTCGCGCCCGAGTCCAGACGGCTGATGGACAACACCACTTGCACATCAGGCGTGAAGTTTGCCGCAGCAGGTGCCAGCACTACGCGCTGGCTGTCCAGCTTCCACGCCAGTTGGCGCAGCAGCAGTTGGTCGATATCCGAAGACAGGCTACCTGCCCAACGACCGTCGGTCGAAGCGGTCAGGCTACCGTCAGGCTGACGCTGCAACAGTGTTTCGCGCTGCAGGTAATCCGCCACTGAGACTGGCCCAAGTAAAACTGCCAGGCCCTTATTGTGCGTAGGTTGCCCCGGTGTGCCGCTGTCGAGCTGATAAAGCGAGGTCGGTTGGTTCACACTGCAACCAGCCAGACCCAAAACACCGGTCATCAACAAAACAAAGGGAAGGCGTAGAAGATTCATCGTCCCATCCAGGTGGCCGCCGTCAAGCAAGCCACAGTGTATAACTCAACAAAAGTCGTGCAGGCACTCAGCCACGCTTGCGCCTCAAGACGTCATATCATCCGTG
Organism: Pseudomonas quasicaspiana; assembly: GCF_021147825.1. Lineage (NCBI taxonomy): Bacteria > Pseudomonadati > Pseudomonadota > Gammaproteobacteria > Pseudomonadales > Pseudomonadaceae > Pseudomonas > Pseudomonas quasicaspiana. Next base: position 73,748 of record NZ_JAGTPI010000012.1, on the reverse strand, counting down.
AATATGCGTCATGACTCCAGCGATTATGCGTCGATCTTCATGGCAAAACGAAGACCGATAGCTCTAAACGAGGATTAAGAGGCGTTTTCCACCAAAAGCGCATCAACCCTCTGGAAGCCTCGCGGCAGCTTATTACCCCGACGTCCACGCTCCCCCTTGTAATGTTCCAGATCATCAGGCTTGAGTGACAGGTTACGTTTGCCTGCCTGCAAGACCAGTGTCGAACCTTGCGGTATGACGGCGACATCAGTCACATATTCTTCACGACTGGCCACTCGATCACCCGGAATCCCGATGATCTTGTTGCCCTTGCCTTTGCTCAATTGCGGAAGGTCACTGATCTTGAAGATCAGCAGACGTCCTTCAGTGGTCACAGCGGCGAGCCAGTTTTGCTCGCGATCAGCCACTGGACGCGGCTGCATCACCTTGGCCCCTTTCGGCAGGCTCAACAGCGCTTTACCTGCCTTGTTCTTGGCCTGCAGATCCTCGCCTTTGACCACGAAGCCGTAGCCTGCGTCCGACGCGATGACATAAAGCGCGTCATCTTCAGGCAGCAACACACATTCAAATGTCGCGCCCGGCGGTGGCTGAAGCTTGCCGGTCAACGGCTCGCCCTGTCCCCGCGCCGATGGCAAGGTGTGCGCCGCCAGCGAATAGCTGCGCCCGGTAGAGTCGATAAATACCGCGTATTGGTTGGAGCGGCCCATTGCAGCGGTCTGGAACCCGTCACCCGCCTTGTAGGAAAGCCCGGTCGCGTCGATATCGTGGCCTTTGGCAGAGCGTACCCAGCCTTTTTCCGACAGTACGACGGTCACTTTCTCATTCGGCAGCAGGTCATGCTCGGTCATGGCCTTGGCTTCGGCACGCTCCACGATAGGCGAGCGGCGGTCGTCGCCATAAGTTTCGGCATCTTTAAGCAGCTCGGTGCGGACCAGCTTCTTCAGCTTGGCTTCGCTGCCCAGCAGCGCCAATAATTTGGTTCGCTCTTTGTTCAGCTCATCCTGTTCATTGCGTAGCTTCATTTCTTCGAGACGCGCCAGCTGTCGCAGGCGGGTGTCCAGAATGTAGTCTGCCTGGATTTCGCTCAGCTCGAAGCGTTCGATCAGCTTCGCCTTCGGATGCTCCTCAGTACGGATGATATGGATCACTTCATCCAGATTGAGGTAAGCGATCAACAAACCGTCCAACAGGTGCAGGCGACGCTCCACCTTGTCCAGGCGGAATTGCAGGCGGCGACGCACCGTGCGGACACGGAACTCCAACCACTCCACCAGCAATGCACGCAGGTTTTTAAGTTGCGGTTTGCCATCCAGACCAATGATGTTGATGTTGACCCTGTAGCTGGACTCCAGATCGGTGCTGGCAAACAGGTGCTGCATCAGCGCTTCGTGATCGACCCGGCTGTTCACCGGAATGATCACGATGCGGCAAGGGTTTTCGTGGTCCGACTCATCACGCAGGTCCGCGACCTGCGGTGCTTTGGAAGGTTTGGCCTGCATCAGCCCGGCAATCTGCTCCAGCACCTTGGCGCCGGAAACCTGATGCGGCAGCGCCGTAACGATGATGTCGCCATCTTCCACGTGGTACACGGCGCGCATGCGCACCGAGCCCTTGCCGGTTTCGTACATTTTCAGCAGGTCGGCACGCGGCGTGATGATCTCTGCTTCAGTCGGGTAATCCGGGCCCTGAATGTGTTCAACCAGCTGTTCAACGGTGGCTTTCGGCTCATCAAGCAAACGAACACAGGCCGTCGCGACCTCACGCAGGTTATGCGGCGGCACGTCAGTGGCCATGCCCACGGCGATTCCGGTGGTGCCGTTAAGGAGAATGTTCGGCAAACGTGCCGGCAAAACCGCTGGTTCATCGAGAGTACCGTCGAAGTTCGGCACCCAGTCCGCAGTGCCCTGACCCAGTTCGCTGAGCAGTACTTCGGAGTAACGCGACAAGCGCGCTTCGGTGTAACGCATGGCAGCGAAGGATTTCGGATCATCCGGGGCACCCCAGTTGCCCTGCCCGTCTACCAGCGTATAGCGGTAGCTGAACGGCTGGGCCATGAGCACCATGGCTTCATAACAGGCCGAGTCGCCGTGGGGGTGAAACTTGCCGAGCACGTCGCCGACGGTACGCGCCGACTTCTTGTGCTTGGAATCAGCGTCCAGGCCTAGCTCGCTCATGGCGTAGACGATGCGCCGCTGCACGGGCTTGAGGCCGTCGCCGATATGCGGCAAGGCACGGTCCATGATCACGTACATGGAGTAGTTGAGGTAGGCCTGTTCGGTGAAGTCAGCCAGTGACCGGCGTTCTACACCATCCAGGCTGAGGTCAAGGGAGTCGCTCATGCGTGCCTCATTATTTCGTGGTCTGACGCAGCAGCATGGTGCCGCCGCGCTGAGTGAATTCGAGTTGTTTCATTGCGCTCATACCCAGCAGCACTTGTTCGCCGTCCAGACCGGGCACCACCAGGGCGCGTACGTTGTGCAGGACGATATCGCCCAGTTGCAGGCGCTCGATGGAAGTCCGAAAGCCTTCGCTGCGGCCATTGGCCGTGTTGACCCAGACCGGCGCACCGCGCTGCAACCGCAAGGTGTCGGCCACCTCGCCCGGAACCGCCACATCAGTGGCGCCGGTATCCAGCAAAAACTGCACGAGATGATCGTTGATCTTCCCGGTGCTGACAAAGTGCCCCTGGCGATTGCCCACCAATTGCACTTCGACGTAACCATCACCGTGCTGGGAGGTGACCACGGCGTTGGGATTTTCCTGTTTGTCTTCCCACTCACCAAAAAAGCGTGTCGCGAGAAACAGCCCCGCCGCCCAGGCAACGATCATCAGGACCTTTCCCGCCCGCTTGCCGGGAGGCTGCTGACTCACGGTTTAGCACTCCAGCCACCCGCAGGAGCCGCGAAACGCCACACAATCGGGCGTTCCTCGCCATCAGCGCGCTTGCCAAAATTGTTGTCGACACCAATCCAGGCACCCGTCTCGTCGACGACCAGTGCTTCAGTCAGGCCAAACGCCTGATCATAAAGTCGATTCGGCATCAGGGCTTCTTTGGCGAACGACCAGCACTGCTCGGTCTTGCCGGTTTCCAGATCGCGCCGACAGATGCGATAAGCCGAACGCTCCAAGGTAAACAGCTTGCCGTTGAACAGTGACAGATCCGCGAAATCACGGGATACCGATTTGCCACCCACTTGAGGCGGCAACACTTCTTTGCCGGGTTCAGTCCGCAAGACGCAACTGCCTTTGCAGCGCCAGGCATCCGACTCGCGGCTGACTACCAGTAAACCGCGCTGCTCGCGTTCGGCAGCCAGCCACAAGCGATCACCCTGGGGGCTGACAGCCAAGCCTTCGAAAATGGCGTTGAAGTGTTGCAACATGCCCTTGGCACGCGCCTGTGCGACCAACTCGCTCGGCAATTTCAACCAGCCCGGGTTTCCTTCCACGGGCACCTTGAGGACCTCGGCATGCGCTTCGCTGACGACATATTTATTGCCCGCCGCGTCGCAACTGATGCCTTCGAAATCCAGACTGCCACCGCGGACGAAGGACGACAGTTTGGCCAATGAACGCAGGTTGGCGGGTAAATCGCTCTCCGGCGCAGGCGGTACATCAATCTTTTCCGACTGGGCCTGCCAGACGGTTTTCGTCATATCCATGCGGTAGAGCAAGTCGTCATCGCGGTCCGAAATTGCCCATAACTGGCCGTTGCACATTGCCAGGCCTGACAGGTTACCCCCGACCATGCTGTCTACGGGATGCTCGGAGACGAGCGTCAGCTCTGGTAGAGGGGCTGCGAATGCCGGCGCGGCCAGCAGAGCTGCAAGCAGCCCGCCCCACACATATCTCCTGTCGGAGCGCGCTTGCCCGCGATCCGGCCGATCAGTCGCGACATGCATCGACTGACACACCTCCATCGCGGGCAAGCGCGCTCCTACAGCGGTCGTGCGTACTACGCAGTTTTGTATCAAACGCGCAATCCTGTAGGAGCGCGCTTGCCCGCGATTAGGTCGAGCAGGCGCAACATCCATCGACTGGCACACCCCCATCGCGGGCAAGCGCACTTCTGCAGGTTTGGCGCTATCGCGCGGTGTCAGGGACACCGGGGCGATTTGCATCAGGTCAGAACCTCGGCAAGGTTGCCTTTGGACTCCAGCCAGTTTTTGCGATCGCCGGCGCGCTTTTTGGCCAGCAACATGTCCATCATTTCCGAAGCCACCTCGAAATCATCCAGCGTCAGTTGCACCAGACGGCGAGTGTTCGGGTCCATGGTGGTTTCACGCAGCTGTGGCGGGTTCATTTCACCCAGACCTTTGAATCGAGTGACCTGCGGCTTGCCGCGTTTCTTCTCGGCCACCAGACGGTCCAGAATCCCGTCGCGCTCGGCTTCGTCCAGTGCGTAGTAAATCTCTTTACCCAAGTCGATGCGATACAGCGGCGGCATGGCGACATACACGTGCCCGGCGTCTACCAGCGGGCGGAAATGCTGGACGAACAACGCACACAACAAGGTCGCAATGTGCAAACCATCGGAGTCGGCGTCGGCAAGGATGCAGATCTTGCCGTAGCGCAGCTGGCTCATGTCCGCGGCGCCCGGATCGACACCTATGGCGACGGCAATGTTGTGGACTTCCTGACTGGCAAGCACTTCGCCACCATCGACTTCCCACGTGTTGAGGATCTTGCCGCGCAACGGCAGGATCGCCTGAAACTCCTTGTCCCGCGCCTGCTTGGCCGAACCGCCAGCGGAGTCACCTTCCACCAGGAACAGCTCGGAACGCATCGGGTCTTGCCCGGCGCAATCAGCCAGCTTGCCAGGCAACGCCGGACCTTGAGTAATGCGCTTGCGCTCGACCTTCTTACTGGCCTTGAGTCGGCGACCGGCGTTGTTGATCGCCAATTCGGCCAGTTGCATGCCCAGATCGGAGTTGGCGTTGAGCCACAGGCTGAAAGCGTCTTTGACGACACCTGACACAAACGCCGCCGCTTCACGAGAAGACAAGCGCTCTTTGGTCTGGCCGGAAAACTGCGGCTCCTGCATTTTCATCGAGAGCACGAATGCGATGCGCTCCCAGACGTCTTCCGGCGCGAGCTTCACGCCACGCGGCAGCAGATTGCGGTATTCGCAGAACTCGCGCATCGCATCAAGCAAGCCCTGACGCAGACCGTTGACGTGAGTGCCGCCTTGCGCCGTCGGGATCAGGTTGACGTAGCTTTCCTGAACGCTGTCGCCGCCTTCCGGCAACCAGAGCAGCGCCCAGTCGACCGCTTCTTTATTACCAGCAAAACTACCGCAGAACGGTTCGTCCGGCAGGCGCAGGAAGTCGCTGACCGAGTCCTGCAAGTAGGAACGCAGGCCGTCTTCGTAATGCCATTCGACTTTTTCGCCGGTGGCTTTGTCTTCAAAGCTGACCAGCAGCCCCGGACACAGCACGGCTTTGGCCTTGAGCACATGCTTGAGACGGCTGACCGAAAACTTCGGGGTATCGAAATACTTGGGGTCCGGCGAGAAATAAACGCTCGTCCCGGTGTTGCGTTTACCGACCGTCCCGACAACTTCCAGCTCCGACGCCTTGTAGCCGTCGGTGAAGGACATTTCGTATTCGTTGCCATCGCGCTTGACCCGAACCTTGACCAGGGTCGACAGCGCGTTGACCACGGAAATACCCACACCGTGAAGACCGCCGGAGAACTGGTAGTTCTTGTTGGAGAACTTGCCGCCCGCGTGAAGCTTGGTGAGGATCAGCTCGACACCCGAAACTCCTTCCTCCGGGTGAATATCCACCGGCATGCCGCGACCATCGTCGGACACTTCCAGCGAGTTATCGGCATGCAGGATGACCTGCACCGATTTGGCATGCCCGGCCAGCGCTTCGTCGACGCTGTTGTCGATGACTTCCTGGGCAAGGTGGTTCGGTCGCGAAGTGTCGGTGTACATGCCCGGACGCTTTCGAACCGGGTCGAGGCCCGAGAGGACTTCGATGGCGTCTGCGTTATAAGAGCTAGCGCTGGGATTGGCCATGGGGTCTCGTCATCAGTTGTTCGTGGGGTTACAGAGTTGAAAACCTGTAGGAGCTGCCGAAGGCTGCGATCCGCCTAAGCCAGGCTTTCGAACCAATCGCAGCCTTCGGCAGCTCCTACATTTAATCCGGCTATACATTCAAAGCGTCGAAACATCCACCGCCTGTAACAACTCAGGGGCGAATCCGGCAAAGCTCAACAATGCGGGCAATTGCCCGGCAAAGCCTTGGTAACTGTGGTCGCCACCGGCCTGAATACGCAAGGCGCATGCACGATAAAACGATTCGGCGCGGCGATAATCAAGGGTCTCATCCCCGGTTTGCAGCCAGACCTGAATACGCGTGGGGTCCTGAGGTGCTGGTACTTCCAGTTCGGCCAGAGCCTTGACGTGGTCGTGGGTCAGCTCCCAGGTTTCGCCGGTATAAAGGTTTTGCTGCGTACCGACAAATCCGTCGAACAGCTGGTGCGGGTTGACTGCCGGGTTGATCAGCACGGCTTTGAGGCCGTGACGCTGCGCCAAGTGTGTCGCATAGTAGCCGCCGAGCGAGCTGCCGACCAGCAATGGCCGCCCCAGTTCTTCGATAGCGGATTCGAGCTGAACCATGGCTTGACGCGGATGGTGATGCAACTCAGGGACACGCACCTGCTCACTCAACCCCAGCGAGCGCATCAGCGCGATCAATTGAGTAGCTTTTTTCGACAGCGCCGAACTGTTCAGGCCGTGGATATAAAGCAGTGTGGGGTTTTCGCTGGTCACGCCGTCCGCTCCTGAATCACTGAGTGGTGCAAAGCCGCGCAGTTTACAGGGACTAACGCTGAAAGACTCGCACAGGTGTGTATCACGCCAAAAAGATCAGTAGCCCTTGCCGCCGTAATCCACTTCGAAATCCAGGCCAACCACCCGGGATACGCCGGTTTCCAGCGTCCCATCGTTGTAAAGACGCAGCCAGCGGTAGCCTGGAGCGGTGGTATCAACTTTGAAATCAACGCTACCGGGCGCGAACTGAATGCAGGTTGAAGGCGACGCCAGCAGCCGGACGGTATCGCGCATCTGGTCGTATTCCTGATGAACATGCCCCCAGAGCACTGCTCGCACCTGTGGAAAACGCTCCAGTGCCGCAAACAGCGCGTCGGGATTACGCAGGCCGATGGGATTCATCCACTCGCAGCCAATCGGCACTGGATTGTGATGCAGACACACCAAATGATGTCGCTCGGGCGCTTCACTCAATGACTGGACCAGCAACTGCAGTTGCTGATCAGACAAATACCCGGGTACGGAACCCGGTACCGAGGAGTCCAGCAGCGTCACTCGCCAATTGCCTATATCGATGACAGGGTCGAGCAGGTCGCTTTGTTGCGCAGCCTGAAGCATTTCCTGAGATTCGTCATGATTACCGGGGAACCAGCGCTTCGGCGCCTCGATCTGCGCGCTCAACCGCCGAAAAGCCTCATAAGACTCAACACTGCCATCTTGCGAGACATCCCCGCTGGCAACCACCAGATCCACCTGCGGTTGTTCGGCCAACACCAATTCGATGACTTTTTGCAGACTGTCGCGGGTACACATCCCCAGCAGCGTACCGTCCGCATTGGCGAACAAATGGCTGTCGGACAGCTGGACCAACAGGACTGAGTCTTTAACGGGGGCGTTTGGCAAAGCCATCTCCTTGGGCAGAGTCTGGCGATTATGGTGGGAAGCGATCAGGTCGGCAAATCCGGGAATGAGTGGCAGGTCTCAGTTACGAACGATTGGCCTGTAGGAGCTGCCGAAGGCTGCGATGGCGGTGTGTCAGATAAATGCTTTCGCAGCCTTCGGCAGCTCCTACAAGAAATGTATTTCTCTGAAAGACGGAATATAACGCTTACCGCACCGCCTCAAATTCATGCCCGCATGCCAGGCAATGGCTTAGCCACTCTCCCAAAAACAGATTCAACTGGGCTTTTTCATCCGGCTGATGCATCTCCGCATTGGGATACGGATAGATCCCCCGAAAGCGCCGCGCATGTTCAGCGCCGATGACTTCGGCCATGCGCGCGTCGTGGTAGACCTGGACTTCCAGGCTGGGCACCGGCAGCCACGGCAGGCTGTGTTCCTGGCGGACTTGCAGGGTCGTGGTGTAAGGACAATCGAGAAGTACTTCAACCGCCAGCACGCCGAGCATTTGATCGCCCTGGGTTACCGCCACCCGACGTGAGCGTTGTTCGTTGCGCATGTCCGGCAACAATCGCATCAAGCGCGCATAGTTGGCCTCGCAGGCGGCTTGCAGGCCGGCGAGGTCAACACGATAGCGCTCGCGCAATGGATTCACGACCATAACCCCCTGACTTCAGCACGATTCAACGCCAGCCATTGCAGCGCAATAATCGTCGAAGCATTGATAATTCGACCGTCACGTACGGCTTGCAGTGCGTCATCGAACGACCAGACGGTGACGCGGATATCTTCGCCCTCAGACTCCAGTCCGTGCAATCCCCCTGCACCCTCGCTTTCACAACGCCCTAAGTACAGATGAACGAACTCATCGCTGCCACCCGGCGACGGAAAGTATTTAGTGATAGGCCACAAAGCGCTGAAGACGATATCAGCTTCCTCTTCTGCCTCACGGTGGGCAACCTCTTCAGGCTGCTCATCTTTGTCGATCAAACCGGCGACCAGTTCAATCAGCCAAGGGTTGGCAGTCTTGTTCAGCGCACCAACGCGAAACTGCTCGATCAAGACCACTTCGTCACGTTTGGCGTCATACGGCAGGACACACACCGCGTCGTGACGCACGAACAGCTCGCGACTGATCTCCTTGCCCAGGCCACCGGCAAACAGCTCGTGACGCAGGATCACTTTGTCCAGTCTATAAAAGCCCTGAAAGCAGTTTTCCCGTTTGGTGATTTCAAACGCTGTCGGGGTCGATCGGGTCGGGTCGGTCATGGGCTTCTCGCTTCGGGTAAATCGTGACGTGACGCCATCCTAACGCGCATCGCCAACCAGATGCAGCCCCCTCTTGAACATGCAGGGTAGACGGGTGATGGCGAAACGAACTCTAATCCGCCCAGCGGCGAACCGATGCCACCGTTTGCAGTCCAAGCAGCCTGAACTCGAACAACGTAACCGTCTTCATTGCCACCGCAAAGGATCAACATGTCGTTATTGAGGATCGCTTCACTGGCTTGCCTGGCACTTATGCTGGGCGCTTGTCAGAGCCTGTTCCAACCCAATTACCGTGCGCCCCTGCAAGTGCAGCGCGATGCGTCCGAGCTGATCAAGCCGGGCTGTACGGCCGCCGATTGCCCGCTGGTGAATATCGACACCGTGCACTTCCCCGATGAGCCCAAGCTGGACGCCATCGTGCAGAAGACCCTGCTGCAACTGACTCGTACGGATTCCAGCGGACCGCTGCCGGTCTCGCTCAAAGCGTATCAAGAGCAATACCTGCGTGATTCCCAAGGCCGCAACGCCAGCTATTTGCAAGCCAAGGTACGCGAGCAACATGACGGTATCGTAGTCGTCGAACTGTCCAGCTATCTGGAGACCGGCGGTGCACACGGCGCTCCAGGTCGCGCGTTCATCAACTACTCACGCCCGCAAGAGAAAGTGCTGACCCTGGCAGACATGATTGTGCCGGGCAAGGAAGGCGAGTTCTGGCAGAAGGCCGAACTGGCGCATCAGGGCTGGTTGTTGTCGACCAAAATGAACGAAGACCCTGAGTTCATGAAAACCTGGCCGTTCAAACGCACCCCGCACATCGCCCTGACGTACGGCGCGTTCATCCTCAAGTATCAGGTGGACACCATCGCGCCTTACTCCATGGGCCACATCGAGCTGAAGATTCCTTATCCACAGCTCAATGGCATCCTCAAACCGGAGCTGTTCCCCGGTCGCGGTTGAGGTTCTTACCCGGCAACTTTTTTACCCAGCAACAACTGCAGCACGCCAGCGACGATGAGCGCTGGCAGTGTTGCGCCGATATCGGGATAAAGATTGGCCAGCAAGTGGTAGGTGCTGACCCCGCCCAGCCAGGCCAGCAACGTCATCCATTGAAATCCGACATTAGCCGCCCCGCTTTTGCGTCCTCGCAGCACAAAGTGATCCACCAGCACCACGCCAAACAACGGCGCGAACACCGAGCCGATGAGCAGCAGGAAGTTCTGATACTGCGCCAACGGTGCAAAACAGGCGATCAGGGTGCAGATGACGCCAATCGCTAACTCCAGATGCTCGACTTTCAGCCCTGAAAGCATCCCGCTGGAGACCGCCGCCGAGTGAATATCGGCAAAAGCGTTTTCCGACTCGTCGAGCAGGATCAACAGTAATGGAATCCCCAACCCCGCCCCTGCCAGCGCCAGCAACAACGCATTGACCTCACCACTCGGCGCAAACGCCAGGGTGTAAGCAACGCCAAGGCTCATCAGCCAGAAATTACCGATGAAGAACCCCAGCGCGGTGCCGCCGAAGACGTTTTTTGCGCGCTTGCCGAAACGTGAGTAATCGGCAATCAATGGCAGCCACGACAGCGGCATGGCGATCGCAATGTCAAAGCCAACGGCAAAGGGCAACGACCCGTCACCGGTCTGAGCCCAAAGCGCAGCCAGATCAGCCTTGGCGAATAGATTCCAGGTCAGCCACAGGCAAGCCGCCAGCAACAGCCAGATGCCCCACTTACGCAGGATCTGCCGGACAAATGTCAGCGGGCCACTGACCGCCAGCAATGTCGCCAGCCCACCGAAGAACAAGGTCCAGAGCAGCGGACTGGTCCACGGGCTGCCTTCGCCAAAAGCGCGGGTGCCCAGCAGGCTGGCGGCATCGCGCATGACGATGATTTCGAACGAACCCCAACCGATCAACTGCAACAGGTTGAGCAGCGCGGGAAGTGAGGCGCCTTTGCTACCCAGGCTGACTTTCAGCGCGGCCATGGACGACAAACCGGTGTCGCTGCCGATCACGCCGACAGCGGCCAGCAGCAATACGCCCACCAGCGTGCCAAGGAAGATCGCCATCAACGAACCCGACAGGCCCAGCCCTGGCGCCAACAGCGCGCCGGTTTGCAGGACCATCAGACCAATGCCGAGGGAAAACCACAGAGAAAACAGATCACGCCCGCCGAAGACGCGCTTTTCTGCGGGAACAGGGGAATCGGGTGAGTAGGTGCTGGGGGTGGTCATGGGGGGGGCTCGCAAATGATCAGCTGGAACGCGGACCTGTGGGAGCGAGGCTTGCCCGCGATAAGGCTGGACGCGGTTTACTTTAGATCGCGTAGGACCTTATCGCGGGCAAGCCTCGCTCCCACAGGAGATTGGCTCCAGCAGGTTTATCTAATGAAATAAATCAGACCTTCTTGTAAAGCTGGCTGCCTTCCTGCTTGAAGCGCTCGGCCTGTTCCGCCAGCCCTTGGGCGACGTCCAGGTCAATGGCTTCAATCTTCTGGTTAGCCGCGTACTCGCGAACTTCCTGAGTGATTTTCATCGAGCAGAATTTCGGCCCGCACATGGAGCAGAAATGCGCGACCTTGGCGGAGTCTTTTGGCAAGGTTTCGTCGTGGTACGAACGTGCGGTGTCCGGGTCCAGACCAAGGTTGAACTGGTCTTCCCAACGGAATTCAAAACGCGCCTTGCTCAGTGCGTTATCACGGATCTGCGCGCCCGGATGGCCCTTGGCAAGGTCCGCCGCATGCGCCGCGATCTTGTACGTGATGATCCCGGTCTTCACGTCATCCTTGTTCGGCAGGCCCAAGTGCTCTTTGGGCGTGACGTAACAAAGCATCGCACAACCGAACCAGCCGATCATCGCTGCCCCGATCCCGGAGGTGATGTGGTCGTAACCCGGCGCAATATCCGTGGTCAGCGGGCCGAGGGTGTAGAACGGCGCTTCATCACAGCACTCAAGCTGCTTGTCCATGTTCTCTTTGATCAACTGCATCGGCACATGGCCCGGGCCTTCGATCATGGTCTGCACGTCGTGCTTCCAGGCGATTTTGGTCAGTTCACCCAGAGTTTCCAGTTCACCGAATTGCGCGGCGTCGTTGGCATCGGCAATTGATCCCGGACGCAAGCCATCGCCCAGCGAGAAGCTGACGTCGTAGGCTTTCATGATTTCGCAGATGTCTTCAAAGTGCGTGTAGAGGAAGTTCTCTTTGTGGTGCGCCAGGCACCACTTGGCCATGATCGAACCGCCACGGCTGACGATACCGGTGACGCGTTTGGCCGTCAGTGGCACGTAGCGCAGCAATACACCGGCGTGAATCGTGAAGTAATCGACGCCCTGCTCCGCCTGCTCGATCAGCGTGTCACGGAACAGCTCCCACGTCAGGTCTTCGGCGGCGCCGCCAACTTTTTCCAGCGCCTGATAGATCGGCACCGTACCGATCGGCACTGGCGAGTTACGGATGATCCACTCACGGGTTTCGTGAATGTGTTTGCCCGTGGACAAGTCCATGACCGTGTCCGAGCCCCAGCGAATACCCCAGGTCAGTTTTGCGACTTCCTCTTCGATGGAAGAACCCAGCGCGCTGTTGCCGATGTTGCCGTTGATCTTCACCAGGAAGTTGCGGCCAATGATCATCGGCTCCAGCTCGGTGTGGTTGATGTTGGCCGGGATGATTGCGCGACCGCGAGCGATTTCTTCGCGCACGAACTCAGCGGTGATTTCTTTGGGGATGTTCGCGCCGAAGCTATGCCCGGCGTGTTGCTGAGTGAGCAGACCGGCAGCACGGGCTTCTTGCAGCTTCATATTTTCGCGGATGGCGACGTATTCCATCTCCGCCGTGATGATGCCCTGACGCGCGTAATGCATCTGGCTCACGTTGGCCCCGGCCTTGGCTCGACGAGGGTTGCGTACGTGGGCGAAACGCAGACGGGTCAGCTCGGCATCGGCCAGTCGCTGCTGGCCGAAGTTCGACGTCAGGCCGTCGAGACGCTCGGTGTCGTTGCGCGAGTCGATCCACGGCGAACGTACATCGGCCAGGCCTTTGCGCACATCAATAACGACGTTCGGGTCAGTGTAAGGACCCGACGTGTCGTAGACGGTGACCGGCGCATTGATCTCGCCGCCAAAATCGGTCGGTGTGACATCAAGATGGATTTCGCGCATGGGCACGCGGATGTCAGGGCGAGAGCCCTGAACATAGATTTTTTGCGAGCGGGTAAACGGCTGCACCGATCCAGAGTCGACTTGTGCGGACTCACTCAGGTTGGCGGCATTTTTTGGATTTGTACTCATCACGGCTCTCCAGACATCATCCAGCGGCGGATTAATTGTCGGAGCGAACCTGAAGACGGAAAGACGCACCAAGACTGGTGCTGAGTATCGAGCGGAGAGTGTTGATTCATTTCAAGGCTTTCAGAAATGAACCATCGACCCCGGACGACACTCAAGAGGACTCGCCGGGAGACGAGAAATCTTGTTCCCTACGCAGGCGCTAACCTGATCAGGTTCAACGGGATCCGGTTTAACCGATCTCAGCCTCAAAGCAAGGCACCCCGACAAGAACGTCGCCAGTCTAGTCGCGACGAGCCCGGAACGCCAAGCGCGTTTTCAAACGCTGGATAAATGGCCTGCCTGATTGTTGCCACGGCCCCCAGCCTCTACACTCGCAAGCCAGCTTCTTCGAATCGGACTGGCACCATAATCATGAACAGGGAACGCCCCATGCTGCACAAAATTTCATTGGCCATTGCCGTGTCATGTGCCTGCAGTTCGATTGCCTGGGCAGCCGACTTGCCCCTGCCGACCAAAACCGGGCTGGTCAGTGTTTACCAGGAAGCTGTCGACAACAACGCCGATCTTGCAGCAGCACGCGCCGATTATGCCGCTCGCAAGGAAGTTGTACCGCAGGCCCGCGCCGGCTTGCTGCCGAACCTGTCTGCCGGTGCCGACGTCAACAATACCCGTACCAGCATCGACCAACCCAACGCCGTTGCCACCCGCAGCGGCACGGTGTATCAGGCGACACTGAGCCAACCGATTTTCCGTGCAGACCGCTGGTTCCAGTTGCAGGCTGCCGAAGCAGTCGATGAACAGGCAGCGCTCGAACTCTCGGCCACAGAGCAGAACCTGATTCTGCAGAGCGCGCAAAGTTACTTCACCGTGCTGCGCGCCCAGGACAACCTGGCCTCGACCAAAGCAGAAGAAGCAGCCTTCAAACGTCAGCTGGATCAAGCCAATGAGCGCTTCGACGTTGGGCTTTCCGACAAGACCGACGTGTTGCAGGCTCAGGCCAGTTACGACACTGCCCGGGCCAGCCGGATCGTTGCCAAGCGTCAGGTGGATGATGCTTTTCAGGCCTTGGTCACGTTGACCAATCGTGAGTACAACTCCATTGAAGGGATCGTCCACACGTTGCCGATTCTGGCGCCAATGCCCAACGACGCGAAAGCCTGGGTTGATACGGCCGCGCAGCAGAACCTCAACCTGCTGGCCAGCAATTACGCAGTGAACGCCGCAGAAGAAACCTTGCGTCAGCGCAAGGCCGGGCACGCCCCGACCCTTGATGCGGTGGCTCAATACAAGCGCGGCGATAACGATGCGCTGGGCTTCAGCAATCCGAACTACACGGGGCAGAATTACGGTGGCGACGTGGAGCAGCGCAGCATTGGTGTACAGCTGAATATCCCGATCTACAGCGGTGGCCTTACCAGCTCGCAAGTGCGAGAAGCGTATTCAAGACTGAGCCAGAGTGAGCAACGTCGCGAAGGCTTGCGTCGTCAGGTGGTGGAGAACACCCGCAACCTGCACCGCGCCGTGAATACCGATGTGGAGCAGGTTCAGGCTCGCAAGCAGTCAATCATCTCTAACCAGAGCGCATTGGAAGCCACGGAAATCGGCTATCAGGTGGGAACTCGCAACATCGTCGACGTTCTGGATGCCCAGCGCCAGTTGTACGCCTCGGTGCGCGATTACAACAACACCCGCTATGACTACATCCTCGACAACCTGCGCTTGAAGCAGGCGGCGGGAACGTTGAATCCTGGCGACTTGCAGGATTTGTCACGCTACCTGAAAGCCGACTACAACCCGGACAAAGACTTCCTGCCGCCGGATCTTGCCGCGGCCGCGAAGAAAAATTTCGAAAGACCGCCGCAGCGTTAAAACGCTTCTTGCAAACCCTGCGGAGGATCTGTGTCTGCCTGCAGGCGCGATCCTGCAGGACCGGCCGGGAAAGCGCGGTCTCTGTGAGAGATTCTATGCCTGCTAGCTCAAATCCCTGTGGGAGCGAATTTATTCGCGAAGGGGCCAGTACATCCGCAGCCTTTGTATCAATTGAAATACCGAATTCGCGAATAAATTCGCTCCCACAGAGTTTGCGCCAGCCTCAAATCCATCGCGATGCCGTGGGACCGGCTTTAGCCGGGAAGAGGCAGGAACAGTCACTGATAACGGGTCGTCAGAAATACCGCCTTCCCAGCTAAAGCCGGTCCCACGGAAAAATGCATCACAGACAAAACTTCATTTAACCAACCTTCCAAGCCCATACAGCAATCGCTGTAACGCGCCTTGATTGGCCTTCATCACCGCCAACCCTGCTTGTGCCATATCGCGCGCCTTTTGCGGCTGGTCGAACAGTTGCTGTACAGCGGCCGAAAGACTCGCCGCATCGCGGCATTCGATCAACGCCTCGGCATTGCACAACATGGCGGCGATCTCGAGGAAATTGAACAGGTGCGGGCCGCTCAAAACAGGCTTGGCCAACGCGGCAGGCTCCAGCAGGTTGTGACCACCATTGGGCACCAGACTGCCACCCACAAAAGCAATGTCGGCCAAGGCATAGAGAAACAGAAGTTCGCCCATGGTGTCGCCTACCAGCACCGAAGTCTGCGCTGTCACTGGCTGACCGGATGAGCGACGCACCGTAGCAAAACCTTGCTGCACTACAAGATCATGCACGCTGTTAAAACGCTCCGGATGGCGCGGCACCAAAACCAGCAGTGCATCGGGATGGCTGCTCAGCAATTGCCGATGAGCCGCCAGAACAATTTCATCCTCACCCGCATGGGTGCTGGCCGCGATCCAGACAGGGCGCTCAGTCGCCTGCCATTGTTCGCGTAACTGCGCGGCTTGGGTCAGCAATTGCGGATCAATCGTCAGGTCAAACTTGATCGAACCGGTGACGGCCACGCATTCAGGACGTGCACCCAAATCCCGAAAACGCTGCGCTTCAGTCTCGGTCTGCACCGCGAACCAGCTCATTTCTTCCAGCATCGGCCGGGTCAATTTGGCAAACCGTGCATAACCCCGCGCCGAGCGCTCGGACAGCCGCGCATTGGCCAAAGCAACCGGGATGCCGCGCTTGGCACACTGATGAATATGGTTAGGCCATAGCTCGGTCTCCATGATCACTCCAAGCACTGGTCGCACATGATCAAGAAAGCGACCCGCTGCCCATGGCAAGTCATAAGGCAGGTAGCAATGCTGAATGCGCGGCTCGTTGGCAAACATGGCCTTGATCCGCTCCGAACCGGTGGGCGTCATGCAGGTGATCGTGATCGGCAGCTGTGGATAAGCGGCGAGCAGCGCACGAATCATCGGCGCAGCAGCAATGCTTTCGCCCACCGACACCGCATGCACCCAGATGCCGCCCGGCTGCATGGCCGGCAAGCCCAGAGCGAAACGCTCACCGATTCGCTGGCGATAGGCCGGTGCCTTGCGTGCTCGCAGCCACAGTCGAACGGCCACCAATGGCAGGCAGATATGAAACAGCAAGGTATATAAGGTTCTATTCATGGGCGCGGAGTTTATCAGCCAATGGCCCGCAAATGCCGGGCAAAACTTTCTGACAGCCACTGCGCAGCCGGGCCCAGGGGCTCGTCACGTCGCCAGACCATTTCCACCACCAAGGGTGGCGGCGTCCACTCGCTGAGCAGTTCGATCATCTGATGCTGATAGGTTGGATACTGCACCACGTGTCGGGGCAGCAAGGCCCAACCCAGGCCGCGCATCAACAGCTCGGCCATCACATAAAAGCTGTCGGCCCGCCAGACCTGCGGGCTCAACTGCTCACCACCGGGATAACCACTTTGTTGCGGAGCAATCAGCAACTGTCGATGCCGCGCCAGTTGTTGCCGAGTGACGCGCCCCTCCCGAGCCAGTGGATGATCCACCGCACACACGGTAACCATTTCCACCCCGCCCAGCCCTCTGCGCTCCAACTCGGTGGGCATCTGCTCGTGATGAAACAGCAACCCCAGATCAGCCCGCCGCTCCAGCAATTTGCGTGCGACGTCGCCCTGCGCGCCGCTGGCCAGCTGAACTTCAAGGGTCGGAAAGCGCTCAGAGAGCGCCTCCAGGCTGTCGAGCACGGGCTGATAAGGCATGGCTTCGTCATGGGCAACGCGCAACTGCGCCTCTTGGCCGCGCATCAGTGCCAGCGCACGCCCGTCGATACGCTCGCATTGGCGCAGCAACTCACGGGCCTCTTCAAGTAATGCGGCACCCGCCTCGGTCAAACGGGGCTGACGACCACTGCTGCGCTCGAACAGGCTCACACCCAAGTCAGACTCCAGCATGGCGATTGCACTACTGACGGCCGACTGCGCTCTGCGCATATCCCGCGCTACCGCAGAAAACGAACGCTGCTCAGCCACACTGACGAACAGGCGCATTTGCTCAAGATTCCACTGCATGGTTTGGCGACCTATCTCTAATACCGATAGGTAATGACTTTACCCCATCTCACCGGTGGCGAAGAATGTCCGACATATGAAGAGGAGTTACCGTTATGTCTGCCTACTACCTGCTGGCCATCGCCATATGCGCTGAAGTCATCGGCACCATTTCCATGAAAGCCGTCAAAGGCTTGAGCACGCCAATCCCGTTACTGCTGGTGATCTGCGGCTACGCCATCGCCTTCTGGATGCTGATTCTGGTGGTCCGCACGATTCCGGTGGGAGTCGCCTATGCCGTCTGGGCGGGCATGGGGATTGTCATGGTCAGTGTCGCTGCGTACTTCATCTACGGGCAGAAACTCGACATTCCCGCCATGCTTGGCATGGGCATGATCGTTCTGGGCGTCGTCGTGATTCAGTTGTTTTCGAAAACCGCCGGGCATTGAAAACGCGTTCCTCTATAATGGCCGCATTCTTTCGGCCACAGAGGTGTTCATGCCTTCCGTAATTTCCACTGACGTCCTGATCGTCGGTGCCGGCGTTGCTGGCCTCTGGCTCAATGCCCGACTGCGCGGCCAGGGGTACTCGACTGTCCTGATCGAAAACGCCAGCCTCGGCGGGGGGCAAAGCCTCAAATCCCAGGGGATCATCCACGGCGGTGCCAAATACGCCCTGCATGGCGCGCTGTCAGGTGCATCGGAAGCAATCGCTGACATGCCGCGCCGCTGGCGTGAAGCGTTGGCCGGTACCGGCGAGCTAGACCTCAGCGGCGTACGTGTACTCTCCCAGGCCCATTACCTCTGGTCGCCCGGCACCCTGGCGGGCAACCTCACCAGCTTCTTTGCCAGCAAGGCCGTGCGCGGCCGTGTCGATCAAGTCAAAGGCACGGATCTTCCGCCCGCCCTGCAAAACCCGAAATTCAAGGGCAAGGTTTATCGCCTGGCTGAACTGGTCATTGATGTGCCAAGCCTGATCGAGCGACTGGCTGAACTGGCCGACGGCAGCCTGCTGGCCGGTCAGGAGCTGGAACCGTTGCTTGAAGGTCAGGAGTTGGTGGGCATGCGCGTCGACGGGCGGGATATTTTCGCTCAGCGCGTAGTGCTATGCGCCGGTGCAGGCAACGCTGATCTGCTGAAAAAGCTTGGCGTGGCGCAACCCGCCATGCAACGTCGCCCCTTGCACATGGTGTTCGCCAAGGGCGCGAGCCTGAAGCCCCTTTACGCTCACTGTCTGGGCGGCGGACCAAAGCCGCGGTTGACTGTGACGACTCATCCAGCCGCCAACGGTCAATGGGTATGGTACGTGGGGGGTGATGTGGCCGAGGCCGATGGCGTGGCCCGTGATCCTGCACAGCAAATCGCTGCGGTGAAAAAAGAACTGGGCACTTTGCTGCCCTGGATTGATCTCAGTGAAGTCGAGTGGGCGACGTTGCGGGTTGATCGAGCAGAACCGGCGCAATCCGGACTGGTCCGTCCTGATAACGCATTTCTCAGTGTGCAGAATCGCCTGATGGTGGGCTGGCCGACAAAGCTAGCCCTGGCCCCGGACTTTTCTGACCGAGTGATGGCAGCACTGTCCCTCGACGAAATCCACCCGACGCCGCAGCCATCGCTAAGCGATCTGCCCAAACCACCGTTGGCCATACCTGTCTGGGATCAACTGCTGCCATGAGCGTAAAGACCCTTCACGAACTGCATCGCCCGCTGGGCAGCACCGGTATCAGCGTATCGCCGCTGGGTCTTGGCACGGTCAAACTGGGCCGTGATCAAGGCGTCAAATACCCCAATGGTTTCACCATCCCTGACGATCAACAAGCGCAAATGCTGCTCAAGATGGCCCGGGACATGGGCATCAACCTGATCGACACCGCCCCCGCCTACGGCACCAGTGAAGAACGCCTCGGCCCGTTGTTGCGTGGTCAGCGGCAGGACTGGGTAATTGTCAGCAAGGTCGGTGAGGAGTTCGAAAGCGGTGAATCGAGCCACGACTTCAGCGCCGGGCACACTCGGACCTCAATAGAGCGCAGCCTGAAACGTCTGGAAACCGATTTTATCGATCTGGTACTCGTGCATTCCGACGGCAACGACCTGGCGATTCTTAACGACACGGAGGTCTACCAAACCCTGGCTGACCTCAAGCGCGAAGGCAAGATTCGCGGCTTCGGCTTTTCCGGCAAAACCGTCGAAGGGGGCCTGCTGGCATTGCGCGACGGCGACTGCGCGATGGTCACTTACAACCTCTCCGAGCAGGGCGAAAAGCCAGTGCTCGACTACGCTGCTGCCCACGGCAAGGCCATTCTGGTCAAAAAAGCGCTCGCGAGTGGTCATGTCTGCCTGAGACCTGGCGTTGATGCGGTGCAAGCCAGTTTCGAATTGCTGTTTGCCCATCCGGGTGTTGCCAGTGCTATTGTCGGGACCATAAACCCGATGCATCTGGTCCATAACGTAGCGACAGCCGCTGCCGTGATTCGCCGTCCAGCCTGATGTAGGCGGCCGACCCCAACGCAAGAAGGAGCCGATATGCCGCGAACTTTGATTCGGAAGAATCCAAGCAACTTCAAAACCCTGCCGTTATTTGTCGAAGCCACCCCCGAAGGCCTGAGTTACCAAAGTATCGGGATGCCGCTCAATTTCACCCAGACCTTGCAGCGACGCCGCAAAATAGAAGTCGTCGACACTGAGCGGTTCTCCACGGAGCTGGCCAATCTCGGGGTTTCGGTGCGCCTGACATTGAACTGGCAAAACCGCGATTACTGGGTGCTGGTTCGCCAGCGCCGCCAGGATCGTGGCGATGTGGTGTTGAAGCTGATCTCGGGTTACGTCCCGGCTCATGAGCTGAATCTGCCGCTGCACACCGCCATTCAGGAAGTGGCCGAAGAGTGTCTGATTGAAACGCCCCAAGGCTGGCTGAGCGGGCGCTTCAACGACATCTGGCTACCTGCACCCTATGCAGCAGCGCTGCATTACCGCGAAGCCATGCCGTTTCGTCTCAGCCCGCTATCCGGTGCCGCACGGCCAGTGCGTTGCGGGAGCATGACGCTGATCGAGCGGCCTAGAGCTTACGTACACTTGCCCACCGCATCGCTGCAGCTCATTTATGACATGCGTCTGGAAGTCCCCAAGGAAGCGCGGCCCCTGAGCCTTTTCCATGTGGACGAGTGCCTAGAAAAAGACCAACTGGTCGCTCGCCTCAATCGAAGCAAGCCTGATCTGTATCTGATGCCACTGGAAAATGGCGTGCCGCTGCCAGAGCTTTACACGTTGAAGCGCGACAAGCTGACACCGGCCGGAACCCGCGGTCTTTATCTAGCTGAAAGTTTTGCTGCGCAGGAAGGCTGGGTAGTACGTGACGAGCGGATTCGCTGGAAGGACTGGCTACGCCAGCAAGGGATGACGCCGCCTCCGAAGAAGACCGGACTCAAACGCCTGACGGGCAAGGCACGGCAGTTGTTGAAGCTGGTGACGTTTAAAAGCTGAAGCGCAACCTATGTGGCATTGGAATACGGTCTGAATGTGGGAGCCGGGCCTGGTCTGGGCGGCATTCCGACGATAAACGATAACGCGTTATGTCTTCTGGCTGCGTCTCATGTATCGCGGGCAAGCCCGGCTCCCACAGTAAGCGTTCACAACTCAAGAGCGGATCACTTCACTGCCCGCGGATTTTCTCGACAATCGCAGTGGTCGAGCTGTTCTCAACCAGCCCCAGAACCCGAACTTCACCGCCATAAGCCTGGACGATGTCAGCGCCGACGACCTGATCGATGCCGTAATCGCCGCCTTTGACCAGCACATCAGGCTTGACGTGGGCGAGCAGGTTTTCCGGAGTACCTTCAGAAAAGCTGATCACCCAATCCACTGCGCCAAGTCCGGCAAGCACTGCCATACGCCGGTCGACACTGTTGATCGGACGACCCGGCCCCTTCAGACGACTCACCGACGCGTCATCGTTGACCGCGACAATCAGGCGATCACCTTGAGCGCGCGCTTGTTCCAGATACGTCACATGACCGGCATGCAGGATATCGAAGCAACCATTGGTGAAAACGATCTTCTCGTTGTGTGCCCGGGCGTCGTCGATGGCCAACAGCAGTTGCTCAAGGCCCAGTACACCGCGCTCGGAGCCTTCCTCGCGCTGAATCGCACGACGCAGCTCGGGCGCGCTGATGGCCGCGGTCCCTAGCTTGCCAACCACAATGCCAGCAGCCAGATTCGCCAGCGCCACGGCGTGGGGCAAGTCTTCGCCCGCAGCAATCGCGGCCGCCAGCGTTGAAATAACGGTATCGCCAGCACCGGTCACATCAAATACTTCACGGGCACGAGCCGGTAAATGCAGAGCAGGATGATCGGGCCGCAACAAGGTCATGCCGTGTTCGCCACGGGTAACCAGCAGCGCGCCCAAGTCCAGCTCGCTCATCAACTGCGCGCCCTTTGCGACCAGTTCGGCCTCATCCAGACAATGGCCGACAATAGCTTCAAATTCGCTGAGGTTCGGCGTAATCAGACTCGCGCCACGATAAATCGCGAAGTCCTTGCCCTTGGGATCAGCCAGCACCGGAATATTACGGTCACGGGCCACCTTGATCAGCGCCTGATGGTTCTTGAGCGCGCCTTTACCGTAATCGGACAGGACCAGCACTTTGATGCCGTCGAGCAAGCCTTCTACTTCAGCACTCAACGCTTCGGCATCGGTGGCAAACGGCTCTTCGAAATCGATCCGCAGCAGCTGCTGATGGCGACTCATGACCCGCAGTTTGACTATGGTCGGCTGATGGGAAATGCGCTGGAAGCGTGCGAGAACACCCGCAGCCTTCAAGCTGTTGGAAAGGCTTTCAGCAGCTTCGTCTTCACCGGTCACACCGACCAGCGAAGCTGGAGCTCCCAGCGCGGCAATGTTCAACGCGACGTTCGCGGCTCCGCCTGGACGGTCCTCGATTTGCTCAACCTTGACCACAGGCACGGGCGCCTCTGGCGAAATCCTTGAGGTACCGCCATGCCAATAGCGGTCGAGCATGACATCGCCCACTACAAGGACTGGTGCCTGATCAAACCTTGGCATGGATAACTTCATGGAGACTCCGAAGACAAAAAAACGATGCGGATCATAACATAGCCGATTTGGCGCGACGCCAGCGCGCCGGTTATACCTTGTTTGCAGACGAGCGAGGCTCCACGTCCAGGACCCAGAACAATTCATGGCGCCGCACTGCCTTGCGGAAAAACTCATTTTCCCCGGTGTTCGGCCAACGCCGACCTGCAAGTAGCTGCTGGATCCATCGACGCACACGCTTCTTGGGCGGCAGCGGATCCTGAAGATCATGCTGCATAGCCAAGGCCATCGCTTTGTCGAGGCGCTGACTGTCATCCAGAAGAATGCTGCACGCTCGCAACGGTTTCATCCGCGCGATGGCCGGTGGTAAAGCGACGCCATAACCGGCAGGGCCCATGGGCCAGCGATCATTGTCGTGCAGGTGATTAGCGTAAAGGAGCAAGGTACTGGGGCGCCATGCACTTACCTCAATAGCTTGCAGCAGCGCCTGTGTCGCGGCGATATGGTCACGATGAGGATCTAGCTGGAGATGCGGCGTGACAATGACACTGGGTTTGAAGTACTCGAGCACACGCACGATATCCGCCACCAGATTGTTCCAGGTCGGGAGCCCGTCAGCTTCAGACGGCAGTGAGAATGTGCTCGCCTGTCGCCATGCACGAATGTCGCTTTCACCAGACTCGCGAGACCCAAACGGCACCGATGGTTGCTCTTGCATATCGGCCAGCCTCAGGCAGTAGTAGCCTAACTGGACGCACCGACTTTGCGCGACGCCACCCCACAAGGGAACCGCGAGACTATCCCAGGTACGCAGGCGCCCTTTCAACACCGCGGCCTGGGAGGCATCAAGGCCGAAGCGACGATAGCTATCCGCCTCGATTTCACCTTGGGTCAGAGTGAGGATTGCTGCCTCAGGAGTTCGGCTATACAGCCCGAATGCTGCCAGCTCTGCATCGTCGGCATGCGGTGCCAGTACCAACAGGGACTGCGCGCTGTAGTCCGGGTTACTCATGACATAAAGGGTTAACGAGCCAACGGCTCGGCAGCGTCGCAGCGCCATGTAAAGCCCTTCGTTAGCCAGAACTCCAGCCTGGCCGGAAAGATTCAGATAGCGCTTTCCCGCTGTACCGCGCTCGAAGTCCTGACGATCATTGCCGACCTTTACATAAGGATCGAGCCAGCGCCCCAACCAAGTGGATTTAAGGTGAAGCTCCAGCAATACAGTGTCGGTTGATCCCAGCGGACCTGCCGTCGCCAGCTGCAGTCTCCCCTGCTGGATCTCAACATCAAGCCTGCGCACGTCGGAGGGAAACTCGTAAAGATAGTCGCTGGCAGGATCATAAAACAAATGATCCGAAAACCAGGCTTCATGCACCAGCCAGCCAGCCAGCACAAGTAACGGCAGCAACCACCATGCGACGAAAACAGCCAGCAGTACCAGCGCTGCGACCGCTACAAGCGTTAGATAACGCTTGCGCCGCCTATGGCGCTTCAGCAACTCGTCCTTACGACCGACCATGCCCGCCCTCATCAAAAAAAATACAACTCAGTGAATTCAAATGTATTTCGGTAGCTCACGAGCACCGCGAGGCAGCGATGGCGTCCTGTCTGATACACCGCTATCGCGGCCTCGCGGTGCTCGTGCGCTCCTGCAGTCCAATGTTGGCTAAGCGAATGCCTTGGACAGCGGGGCGACTCCTACCTGTTAAATCTGATAAACCGGGTGAGTGTTACACCAGCGGCTTTTGTATTCGCGGTCAGCCCGACCAAACGAGTAACGCAGTGGCTTACCTAATGATTCGGCATATTCCCACTCAGACTGCGTGTTCACATAACTCAATACGCTGCCAGGGCTGAGTTCATTGGCTTGTGGATCAACCCCACCGTTCACGTACTCCAGACTGATCCATTCAGGTGCTTCGACACGATACAGAATCTGGATAGCGACCGGACGATCCGCCAGGTACACAACAGAACCGGTCATGAACT
This sequence comes from Pseudomonas quasicaspiana, assembly GCF_021147825.1. NCBI lineage: Bacteria > Pseudomonadati > Pseudomonadota > Gammaproteobacteria > Pseudomonadales > Pseudomonadaceae > Pseudomonas > Pseudomonas quasicaspiana. The sequence continues at coordinate 49,100 of NZ_JAGTPI010000012.1, read as the reverse complement.
CTCGCAGCAGAGTAAAAACCTCGACCAGATGCTCTTTGCCCGGCACATCGAAGTTCCAGCGCTTGTGAAACAGATCGGCATAAATAGCGGCCTGCTCCGCGGCGCTCAATTCGCTGATGGCCCGGATCTGCCCACCGGCTTCCTCCAGCAAACGCTGCTCACGGCGCTGGTTATAGCGAAATTTCTTGCTGTACTCCTCGGGTCGACGAGCCAACGCCAAGCCTTCGGACTGGACGCGAAGGTCCGCGACCTTATCGACGTTGAGCTGGGATACATAACGCATGCGGTGTCGAACATGCACATTGCAATCATCGGCCACGGGAAGGATGACCTCGGAGTTGCCAAGATCAAACATGCCCCGCAGGCCTTGGCGCTTGGTGACGTCCCGCGACAATGCAATGTGGCGCCCCCAGGTGGGAAGACCTGCAATCAGCTCGCCATTGCGCCGCACGCCGAGGTAGCGCACAGGGATGCCGACCAGCCTCGACAACCGCTCTACCACCTGCGGATGCGTCGCAACGCTTCCGCCATAACGTGCCCAGACAATGGCGTACTCATCAGCATCTATAGGAGTCCAGCCACGCTCACGCCAGTTGCGAAGATAACTGAGAATCAAACGGCGCCTCCTGTGACGCCAACGTTTTCTTCCTTGAAATCTTTTTCGTGTAGCCGGGCGTAGTAGCCATTGAGCGCCAACAGTTGCTGATGGTTACCGCGCTCGACAATCCGTCCCTTGTCCATGACCAGAATGAGGTCGGCCTTCTCGATGGTCGACAAACGATGAGCAATCACCAACGTCGTGCGACCTTTGACGACTTCATCCAGAGCAGCTTGAATATGGCGCTCAGACTCAGTATCCAGTGCAGAAGTTGCCTCATCGAGGACCAACAACGGCGCATTCTTGAGCAGCGCCCGGGCAATTGCCAGTCGCTGACGTTGTCCACCGGAAAGCAACACGCCGTTTTCGCCGATCATGGTGTCGTATCCCTGGGGCATCTGCACGATGAATTCATCGGCATAAGCGGCCTGCGCAGCATGCTTCACATCCTCATGCGGCGCACCGGCAAGGTCACCATAGGCAATGTTGTTAGTGACCGTATCGTTAAACAGGGTCACCTGCTGATTGACCAGCGCAATGTGTCGACGCAGGTTGGTCAGTTTGTATTCTTCGACGTCAAGGCCATCAAGCAGAATCTGCCCGCTGCCGTGGTGGTAGAAACGAGGTATCAGATTAGCCAGCGTCGACTTGCCACTTCCCGAACGTCCAACCAGAGCGACCATCTGCCCCTCTTCTGCGGTGAACGAAACATCGTCGAGCACCAGCCGGTCGGTGTCGGGGTATTGGAAGCTCAGGTTGCGAACTTCCAGGCGGCCACTTACACGCTCCACTGCCTGAGTACCCGTATCAACTTCCGGCAACTCATCGAGCTGCTCAAAAATGCTTTCAGCACCCGCCAGGCCCTTTTGAATGGTTGCACTGACTTCAGACAGCTGCCGGATAGGCTTGGGAAGAAGGCCCGCCGCAGTGATGTAAGCAATCAATTCGCCAGCAGAGGCATCGCCGCGCATATAAAGAACCAGATACATCAACACCGCCATGCCGATGTAGATCACCAATTGCAAGACCGGCGTATAGATGGACTGAGTGCGTGTCATGCCCATGCTTCGGTTCATGTTGTCTTCACTGGCTTTGTGAAACCTTTCGGTTTCATACGTCTCACCACCGAAACTGCGAACCACGCGATAGCCTTGAATGGTCTCCGATGCCACGTGAGTGACGTCCCCCATTGCCACTTGAATCTTCTTGCTCTGCTTACGAAACTTCTTGCTTGCGCTGCTCACCAGGATGGCGATGAAGGGCAATATCGCAAGCAAAACCAGCGTCATCTTCCAGTTGCTGTAAAGCAGATAGCCGAACAGAAAAACAACCGTAAGGCCTTCACGGATGACCACCTTGATCGCATCCGTTGCGGCACCGGTGACCATTGTCACGTTGTAGGTAATGCGCGAGATCAGATGGCCAGAATTATTGTTGTCGAAATACCGATTAGGCAGCGTCAGCAGGTTGTCGAACAATGCACACCGCAAGTCGTGGACGACGCCACGAGCAACCTTGGCCAGATAGTAGTTGCCCAGAAACGAACCAATGCCTTGATAGACTGCGATAAGCACGATCAAAAGGGGCACACCAAGCACCAACGAAACGCCAAGAAACTTAGTGTCGTCAGGCTTTTGCAACGCGTCGAGAAAATGCTTGAGCATATCTGCAAGCATCGGCTGGCTGGAGGCAAAAAGCACAAACCCAACAATACTGATAGCGAAAGCACCCCAATACGGGAGCACATATTTCAGCAATCGAAGGTATATCTTCATGCTCGATTGCTGGTCGGGATTAGCCATTCGGCGCGCCTCGTGCTTATGAAAAAAATACAGGGACGTGATTGTATCAGTGAACCCATTACAAGATGGGTCGAGCTGGTTTTGCAGGCTCAAGGGCCTCAACTGAGGTCGAACGGTATGCCAGCACGATGCTCAGACACACTGGCAGCCAGGTGATCAACCAGTCCGCATTAGGCTTGAGCCAAAGACCGATACCATCTGTCATCAGCGACACGCTGGAAAAAACCCAAAGTGCCAACAACGCTTGCCCAAGTGGCTCCGCTCGCGAAACCCAGCCGCGCCAACCCACTGTCAGCCAGAGACAGCAAAATATCAGCAGACCGGGTAGACCAAGGCGTACACCGGTATCCAGGAAAAGATTGTGCGGGTGCTTGAAGCTGCCGGCGACAGGAACAGTGATCAGATACTCGTGAAACCCCAGCCCCATAGCCCAATGCTGCTCAATGAGTTGGATCCCTCCAGACCACAGATATGGACGATAAGAAACGCCTCGTTGCAGCAAGAGCCCTGGGCCTAAAAAAGCACCCCCTGCAACACTTATCGCCATAAATACGATCAAGCCAACGCCGAGCCTTGAAGGCCGGGCGATGACCATCACGATCATCATTGCCACCAAAGCGATCCATACACCCCGGGTCTGACTGAGGCCCAGAAACATCAAATAACCTGCTGCTGGAATCATCAGCAACGAAAGCGCTGGCCAGCTAAAACGTCTGGTTTGCAACATGAAGATGCCGAGAATGGCCAAAGCACCGACAGCGTGCGCAGCCATGATGACCGTGTCCCAAAGACCCAAAGCGATCATCCGCCCCCCCGAAGCCTGGGGCCCGCTGTAAAAACAGATCACGGAGACTGCAGCAAAAATCCCCCCGACGACAGATGAGCAGAACAACAGTGATTCGAGTCGCCATTTAGCGTGCTGTGCCGCCAATAAAACTCCAAGAAGCGTCAGGGTCACGTAAAGCACAATCTTGCCTTTACCGGGTTCGTCAGCGCCTTCGAGGCCTAACACGCACAGTGTCCAGATCGAAAAAACCACGAAAAAAAAGACTTCGGGCAGTTTGATCAGTCGTCGAATAGATTGCCGGAACACGCCCAGTAAAGCCGGAAGCCATAGTGAAAAGATAATCAGTTGGTGATAAAGCTTGTTGTCGGGCAAGACCCAAGGACCGCATAGCAAGATGAAAAAACCAATCGATGCCCAGCCTGCAAGAGATGCTTTTTCAACCAGTTTCGTCATCCCTCCTAGCATCCGGACTCACCCGTTATGCGACGGGCAACCTGAAGCAAGTGAGCTTTATCAGCGTTCTTCCAGTTACCTTTGATGCAATAGTGCTCGGAAAGGTAGTGAAGGAAGTTGTGTCGCAGGCGCTCACTCAATGGCCAGTCCGGAAATGCTCGAACCCACGCAACGGCCTGGCTGGCATTATCAGCATGCACCACCAGCCCATCGATATTGAAGAATGCCTGACCGAGCGTCATCACCGGCTTGCCCAGAAGCAAGCTTTCCAGGCCGACAGTTGAATTCACCGTTATCACGAACTGACTGGATTCAATTAACTGTTGTGTGGGGTTTCCATTGGCAAACACAAGGCGATCAGAAGTCCGCTCATGCAAGTGCGGGTAAGTTTCGCGGCTGGACGGATGCTCTTTAAACACCACCGTCATCCCGGTTTCCTCCGCCAGACGCTCCCCCAAAGCGAACATCTCCGACATGTTGCTGATCCAGGGGGAAAACAATCGGACCTGAGAGTCTCGATCATCCTGAAAAGGAATAAATATAAATTGTTCCGGCAGCTCGATTGGAGGAACGCCATCGGTGCGCGGCTTTCGCGGAATCAATACAGAGGCAGGCTGAAAATCAGCCACAGCATAGGGATAGTCGAGATAGAAATCGGCGTTGCGGGGAACAGAGTTGAGGTAGTTCACCCCTTTGGCATCTACCGTTGTAGTGTCGGGCAACAAACCATTTTCGAGAAAAAACGTCTTGCATCGTGCGGGCACCAGCGCCATCAGCAATTTGCAGTACCGATGAGAACCATTCCAGACCACAAGCGCATCAGGACGCTCTCGATCAAGCAGCGCCTGGGCCCGAAGCGCCATCCAGCCCAGCTCAAGCCTCAACAACAGACGGTACAAAGCGCCATCGTTCTTGTTCTTGATCCGCCGCTCCTCACACTTCTCCTCAATCAGGCCTTGCCAGTCAATTCGTGAAAACACTCGGGAGAAGCGCAAGGTGCGCGGCCAGGGCATTTGCTCGGCAGTGACAACTTTGCCTTGTAATTCGGTTTCATCAAGCAATCGGTTGAAGTAAAGGCCTTGATGTCTGGCCATAGAAATGAACAGCGTTGCCATCTGAAAAGTCCGAAAAGAGGTGCCTGTCTGCCGTGCTGCCTACATTCAACTGCAGTCACAGCGTCAGCCTTGCAGTTGAATCAAGCGTAAAGCGACAAAAGCCATACGCCTGTAATAAGGGACAAGATAAGTTGTGTTTTCACGGATCGGGCGACAGGAAAAGCCCGTCGTAACACGACTAAATGCAACTGAAAAAGTGGCGCGATTGTAGCACAGCGATTTTTTGCTGCGCTCTCAGTACGGTAACATGCCCCACCGCACATCCCATCAGGCCAGCCCTGGAGCCTTGATGCAAAAGCTTGAACACATCGTTTATCTCAAAATGCGCGAAGGCGCCGTTGTTCTTGAAGCCGACCGTGAAGGTGATAAGGTCCTTTGCCTGGCGGATGGGACAATGCTGAAACTGTTCCGCCGAAAACGTCTGCTGACCTCCGCATTATGGTCCCCCTACGCTCAGCGCTTTGCAGACAATTGCGACGCGCTACAAGCACGGGAAATCCAGTGCCCGACTGTCCGCAGCGTTTATCGCATCCCGGAGATCGAGCGTGACGCTGTCCATTACGACCCTTTGCCAGGCCGGACGGTGCGCCAACTGATCAATGAGAATCCCGAAGGGCTCCGCGCAAAGTTGGGCGAATTCGTCGCGCACCTGCACAACCAGGGTATCTATTTCCGTTCAGCCCACATGGGCAACATCGTACTGACGCCGGAAAACACGTTGGGGCTCATTGATATCGCCGACATGCGCGCCCAGCGCGAGCCTTTAAGCAAAGGCCTGCGCCTGCGAAACTTCAAGCATATGCTGCGTTATAAGAGTGACCGCGAGTGGCTACTACAAAACGAGGAGTTTATTGATCACTATCGATGCCACCAGCAAGTGTGTAGTGAAAAAGACCTGGCCTTGATACTTCAACGCTGATATTCACGTCATCGCAGGAGTCAGGTCTACTGTCAGCCAGCGGCAGGGAGTGAAACCGTCTCAAAATCGAGCGCGGGATCCCTGCCATTTAGCAGGTCAGCAATCAACTGGACGGTTTTTGCCAACCCCTGAGAACCGTGAACCAAGTGGTAGTCAGCAAATTTACGGGCATGAAGCACATGCGCCTGATAGTCATCTTCGACAGCCTGCAACTGACGTGAAAAAGTGTCACTGTCCCGGACCTGAGCACCGAAAAACAACGAGTGTGAAAAGATATCCACATCCGTCCCGGCGTTGACATGGATCACGGGGCGCCCCGCCAGTCCGGCCTCTATGCCGGCATTCGACATGATGTTGACAACTACACTTGCACGGGCGAGTGCATCAGCCAGAGAGCACTGCGAATCAAGCAGTTCAACGCTGGACAGACGCGCAGCAGCGTCATTCCAGAATTGCGCGCGACTTCGAGGATGACGTTTGAACAACAGGCGGTACTCCGGATGAAGCTCAGCCCAGTCGCGAAGCAGCTCGTAAGTACGCACATAGCCAGCTTCTTTCTCCCGATCCGGACCAACCCCCAAGACCAGCAGGGTTTTGACAGCCGGATCCGCCTCCGGCAAATCATAAGTCTGGTCGGCCAGGTAGGAGCCAAGCAGCACTACGGTTGACTCACCGAATCGCAAACCACGCTGCTGTAACGCGACCAGTGAACTATGACCAAATACGCCGTAATAATCATAGTCATTCATCCCCAGTCGACGTGAGGACTCAAGCGTTGCAGCATGGGCTAAATGCAACAGGCGAGCCCCGCGTGCTGCTAGCGCGAGGCGCAGGAAAGGCGCATGGAAACTTCCGTTTCTTTCGTTAATCAGCAATTGCGGCGTGTATTTCGCAACCAGCCACTGGGCGTGAGCCGCATAAGCCAGATAGCGCAGCGGGACGGGCTGAGGCGGGCGCAACAACTGCCGTCGCGCGCAGGCCTGAGGAGGGGATAGCAAGGCGGCTTCGTTCAAATTCAAACCACGCGCCCGTACAGCGCCGATCAGAATATTCTTGCGTTGCAATGCCATGGACTTTGGCGCGGAATGCAGCAAGAGCACTTCGCACGGCTCGGCATCCACCGAGGCACTCAGACATGCGCTGGCACGGATTCCCTGTATCACGTCCACTAGCACATCACGGGCTATACGCAAAAAGCTTCCGAAACGCCCATGGCGCTCGCGCATCAATTTCCAGCGATACCGATCGAGTTCCCGGGCTCTCAGGGCCCAACTGCCCTCTGCCTGGACCACGTCCATGGCAGACCGCGATGGAGTAAACGGCCCCCCACTCACTTGAGCAACAATCGAATGGCTTTGCGGGTATAGGACCAACGTGTCAGCGAACGCCAGTCAGCACGTATGGCTTTGGCATAGAAAACCTTGGCGTTTTCATAGTCTCCTGCACTGTAGCAATCACGAAACAGTGACAAGCAACGCTGGGCAAGAAAAGCCTGGCGCAAGCTCTGCAACTGCGCAGGCATGCGCTGCGGAGAAAATGCCTCGTCGACTACTTTCAAGCCTGAGGCAAGGCTTTGCTTCAGATCATGCCGCATGCTGTCGGCATGCTTGTGAATGATCGCCAAGGGCTTATCTATGACGCTGCAAGTAAACCGTGCGAGCACCTGAGTGAACACAGGGATGTCTTCGGCATTGCGCAGGTTCTCAGGGTACAGTCCAGGCGCAAACACATCACGATGCATTACGCAGGCACCGTTGGAGAGCGATATCGTCTTGTCCAGCAAATAACCGCGCACGCGCTGCTCAGCAGTAGCGGGCAGCGGCTTGGGCACATGCACAGAACGACGGCCATCATCGAACGCCGACCAGTGGCCACCAATAATCAAACGGCTTTCAGGATGCTCTGCGATGTGCTCAACCACTGTATTCAGGGCATCTGGAGCCATCTCATCATCGGCATCAAGGAAGATAAGGAATTGACCCCCCGCCTCCTCAATACCTCGATTGCGAACGGACGACAGCCCGCCGTTGGGCTTGCGCAACATCCTGAAGCGCCCGGGGTTTTCGGCGAGTAACTGCTCAAGCACCTGAGGCGTGGTATCGGTCGAACCATCGTCAATCACCAACAACTCGGCGGTATTTTCATCGAGCTGAGCCAGCACTGAATTGACTGCACGCGGCAGCGTCTTGGCGTAGTTATAGGCCGGGATAACGACGCTGACCAACGGCTCAGGCATTTTCGTATGTCTCCACGCCCTCTTTGACGACCAGAATGTCTTCCATGATCAGGTATTCAAGATCCGAGCCGAAGAACATGTTCAAGGCATCAGTAGGCGAGCAAATCATCGGTTCACCGCGACGGTTAAGCGAGGTGTTCAGCGACACGCCATTACCGGTAAGGTTTTCCAGCGCCTTCATCATGTCGTAGTAACGCGGGTTGTATTCGCGCTTCAGGACCTGGGCACGTGAAGTCCCGTCTTCGTGGACGACTTCCGGCACGCGGGTCTTCCACTCTTCAGCCACTTCAAAAGTGAAGGTCATGAACGGCGCCGGGTGATCGATCTTGATCATCTGTGGCGCAACGGTGTCGAGCATCGACGGGCAGAAAGGCCTCCAGCGCTCACGGAACTTGATCTGATGGTTGATGCGATCGGCAACGCCAGCAACGCTCGGGCAGCCGATGATCGAACGCCCACCCAATGCGCGCGGGCCAAACTCCATACGCCCCTGGAACCAGGCCACTGGGTTGCCCGCGACCATGATCTGCGCGATGCGCTCTGGAGTGTTTTCGATCTGACGCCAGACCGGCTTGCTCGGGTGGCGAGCGCAGGCCGCGATCACATCTTCGTTGGTGTAAGACGGACCGAGGTAGACGTGTTCCATCTTCTCGACCGGCACACCACGGGCGTGGGAAACATAAGCCGCCGCACCCACCGCAGTGCCCGCATCACCCGAAGCTGGCTGCACGAACAGCTCTTTGACTTCCGGGCGGGCAATGATTTTCTGGTTCAGCTTGACGTTCAGCGCACAGCCGCCTGCAAACGCGATCTTGCCGGTTTCCTTGAGGATGTCACCCAGATAGTGATCCATCATCTGCAACGCCAGCTTCTCGAACAGCGCTTGCATGCTCGCGGCGTAGTGGATGTAAGGCTCGTCAGCAATGTCGCCTTCGCGCTTCGGCCCCAGCCACTCGATCAGCTTAGGCGAGAAGTAGAAACCCTTGCCCTTCTCTTTATAGCGGCGCAGGCCAATGACGTTGGCCAGCTCGGTGTTGATCACCAGTTCGCCATTTTCGAAAGTCGCCAGACGCGAGAAATCATATTTGCTGGCATCGCCATAAGGCGCCATGCCCATCACCTTGAATTCGCCGTCGAGCATCTCGAAGCCGAGGAATTCAGTGATCGCGCCATACAGGCCGCCCAAGGAATCGGGATCGAAGAATTCCTTGATCTTGTGGATCTTGCCGTTCTCGCCATAGCCAAAGAACGTGGTGGCGTACTCACCCTTGCCGTCAATACCGAGGATCGCGGTTTTCTCTTTGAAACCGGAGCAATGGTAGGCGCTGGAGGCGTGAGCCAGGTGGTGCTCAACCGGCTCGATCTTGATCTTCTTCGGATCGAAGCCCAGTTGTTCAAGACACCAGACGATCTTGTTGCGATAGCGCTTGTAGCGACGGTTGCCCATCAGCAGTGCATCAAGCGCACGGTCCGGGGCATACCAGTAACGCTTGGCGTAGTGCCAGCGAGCTTTGCCGAACAAGCTGATCGGCGCGAACGGTATCGCCACCACATCGACATCCGATGGCTTGATGCCCGCCTGCTCAAGGCAGAACTTCGCCGACTCGTAGGGCATGCGGTTCTTTGCATGTTTGTCGCGAACGAAGCGCTCTTCTTCAGCCGCTGCCACCAGCTTGCCGTCGATGTACAGCGCCGCGGAAGGATCATGGCTAAGGGCGCCGGACAGGCCAAGAATCGTCAATGCCACTGGGGTCTAGCCTCTTTAGTCTGCATGCAGGCGGCATGCGCCTGAGAAAAATATGTGCCCTCGCAGCGGGGCGAGGAACAGCTAAAGGGCGGGATTATAGCGTAATGACAAAGGGATTTGCTTGCCCCGAGTAAAACCGGGGCAAGCCATGGCCTGGTTAGCAGAAGTATGAATCTACGACACTTTGCGTAGGGCCTTTCCTAAAGCGCTTTGCGTGCATTGAGCGCTCGCCGCTCATCAGCCACTCTCCCGCCCCTCGCTCAGGGTCGGGCTTGAGATTACACGCTCCGCCATCTGGATCCTGGCCTCTACTCGCCAGCCCAAGGCAGGAGCCTGCATGACAAATCCTCACATAACGCCGCGTGGCCACATGGCCAATCTGGTCGCCAGGGCTAAACCCGCCGAGGCACCCGATGCTGGCGGGTTTTGTCCGCTGATGAGTCAGACCTTACAACTGTTGCCGGTGCGTTATGGCCTGGTGGAAGACCTCGACCCGTCTATCGAGATCGCCATGCCTTACAAGTTGCAGGCCTTGCCTTTGGGGTTTCGTCTGTTGCGGGACGGCTATCTGTACATCATCGACAGCGCCACCGGCCTGTTACATGAGTATCAGATAACGAATGGCTCCGTGACTGCGCTGTTGTTCAAGGGCGATCACGTCAACAAGGATCGGCGCGCTGACGTGATTGAAGCTGATCCAGCGCTGGCGTTTTCTCGCTGCAGCGTTCTGCACGTCTCTTTTTCCGAGGTCCAGTGGACGGCCTTCAAATGCGCACAGGTGCTCAAGGTCGCCACCGAGCGCGAGTACTTCATGCAGCGCGTCAGCTTTGAAAATATTCAGCGCGGCGATGCCAAGGATCTGTTCGACGACCGTAAAATGGCCGTGTGGCTGGCGGAAAGCAGCGGCAGTTGGGCGGACAGACCGGACGACACTTCTACGAAGATTCCCTACGACTGGGAACACACACCGCTGTATCGCCAGACCATTCTTGAAGAGTTCACCAGCCAGATCACCACCGCTCATAAGCGTGACTTCCTGTTTCTGGCGGTTAGGGATGACGTTGGGGTCATGCGCGATCTGGCGCAGTATCAGGATCAGGTGGTCGGCCAGATAGATGCCTGGGCGAAAAGCGGAACCGAGGAAGGTCAGGTCGAGCGTGACTACCTGCTGGGCTGCTACATCGAATCGCTCACTCAGATCAGCGCCGCCGGTCTCAGCGAGCGGGCAGAGGCGGATCCGGCGCTCCAGGCGCTTTTGGATGATCTCGAATTACTGGCAGAACCCGAGCGCAGTGATACGCGTAAAACCCTGCTGGAAGTGATGACTGAGGACAACAGCAAGCATCCCGCGCCACGCGTGGAAGACCCGGGGTTACCCGCAGACCTGAAAGCCAGACTCGAACTGATACCGCCCAGCACTGATCCGGCGAACATGTATGCCGGGCATGGAACCCGGCTGCAAGCCCTTCAGCAGTATTACCTTGAGCAACGCTTCACTGACACCAGTTCCGCATTTATTGCCCGACATCGCCAGCCTCTCTGGCGACTCTATCGCCAGATGGACAAGCGTACGAAGGAACTGCTCCATGGCGCAAAATTCGGTCAACGCGGCATCAACGACCTTATCGATCGTCAGCGCATGGATGCCTTCCTCAAGAAGCAACGCGAAGTCCTGCAGCCACTCAATGAACTGCTGGAAAAGATCACCCACGACCGCGTCGAACTGCTGATCAAAAACCGCCTGCATCGGGCCATCTGGTACTACGACTTTGAGGACAATGAGCAGGTCGACCACGCCGCAATCACCGAATACGCCTGCCTGAAAGACATCTGCCGCAGCGACTACGCTCTCGACAAGGTACTCGTCTGGCTCAACCTCAACCCGGCCATGTCCCGCCCACTGTTCTATGCCGCGCCCCTGAGCGCGCAAACAGAGCTGGGCGTGCAGTTTTCCTACTTCATCAATGCGGGCTGGTTGCTGATAAAAGAGGCCCCCGATTCGCTGGAGCGTCTCCAGCAATGGGGGGCCGGGGTTTTACTCAACACCAAACGGCTATCGTCGAGCACACAAGTCAACATCGCAGCCGCCTGGGGCACCCTTGCTCCAGCTTTGCACATGGGCATCCAGCAGGCCTTGCAGGCGTTTTTGCAGCAGATGGACAAAGGCCAGTTGCCCGGTATGGACGCCCTGTTTCGCAGCCTGCCCAAGGCTACGGGCGTCACCATCCTCGACGCAGCACGACGAGAAAACGTCGCCTTCCAGATCGCCAGTGCCGAAGATCTGAAGGCATTGGGAGAGACCGTCAAAGCGGTACAAAAAGAGCGCAAATACCTGCGCTATCTGAACAACGAAGCACAACAATCCCGAGCCAGACATGCTCTCTGGCACACCAGTACCGCTGCCGAGAACCTCAAGCTCTCCCGACAAGCCACCCAGCAACGGTTACGTGGCCTGGAGGAGCAACTGGCCAAAGCCATGAGTCCGCTGGCCGACCTGCCTTCGGACGCGACACATCTTCAACCGGCCTCATCGGGCAAGCCTGGGTTAGCGCTGGTGTTTCCGGCGCAGCAGCATCAAGAGATTAAAACCGTGCTGGATAACTATCGGCGCGGAGTGACGGTTGCGCCGAAGGCCGGGTTGCTGGGAGATGGGGCGGGGTTATTGGTGTTTGTGGCGCAGGTGGTGAATTTTGTACAGGTGAAGCATGAAATGAACCTGCAACCAGAAGACGCTAAAAGCTGGGCGCCGTTTGTAAGTTCGCTTGCAGCCACCGTCGCCGCAGGCTTTGGCGCAGCACAAGGTATTGCAGACACGGCTCTCAGTGCTCACGCAACAGTACTAGCGAAAAATCTGCAGAAAGCTGAACTGTTGGGCGTGCATGTCCAGATGGGGAAATTGCATATCGGGCTTGGCATGGTTGGGTATGTATCTGGAACGGTGGCCGCCGCAATGAGTTTGTATAGCTCCCACAAAAGTTGGTCAGACGCCGTACGCAATGGCAATAGCGATGCCCAAACCGGCGCCGCGGTCAGCATGCTGGGCAACAGTGGTTTTCTCGCTAGCAACAGCTATGGCTTCGCTCAGTCCACTCAAGCCTTCAGGCATGTACTCGCCACTGAAGCTGGCTCCTCAGCCCGAACCGCCGCATGGGCTCTGGCAGGCACACGCCTCTCCACCGTATTTTTCCGCTTCAACGTAGCCGGGATTTTATTTACAGCGCTGGAACTGTCCGGTAATTGGTTCTACAACCGCAACAACCTAAGCCGCCATGATCGCTGGTTGCTCAGCACACCCTGGAGCCAGGACGCCGAACGACGTCGTTCGCTATCTCTAAACAATTACCAAAAAGAACTGCACGATCATATTCAGGCCCCGCGCATGGAGATTGTTCCGTCGAATGACGACCCGAGCAACCCTAAACCCAGGCTCTTCCTGCTGCACTTTCCAAAGCTGTCCGCTGATGATCTAGCGCTACCTATCGGCAGCTACGCCAGCGGAGCCTTACTCAAAATTGGAGGCTATCAGATTGTTCGGGCCCAGCACGGACGCGACTACAGCCCCGAACAATGGACGCCTTTAAAGGAGAGACTGCAAGAAAGTTTTCAGCTTTATCAAGAAAACCCGTTGATTCTGCGGCTGACAGATATTAGTGGACTGCTCACCTCACCCACTCCAGGACGCTGCGACTTCACGCTGTCAATACTACTGGGCTATCGGACACAGGAAGGCCAGTACGAAGGCCATTCATATGACGTGCGTTTTCAACTTACCGGTGAGATCGGCGACTTTCCCGCAGTTGATATTGAGCATCAGGGAGATCAGTGCCCTCACTTCGGTATCTACCTCGCGACCATGCCGTCCGGGAAGAACTAAGATGGGAGAAATAGCCCCTGACACACCGCCACCGATCCATCATGCACCTCACGCGGGTATGCGAGAAACCTTCCCGACAGGCCAGATCGTATACCTCGCGCCATTGCCATTGCCCACAGACCTGCCCGCTCAAGATTACGGACACGCGGTCGGTGAAATGAACGATACGTATCTGGACTTCGGCGTTGGGCTACCCGCAGTGTTCGCTTGGCAGATGGGTTTAGGAACACCGTTTTGGGCCATCTGGTTTTTTGGCCTGTTTGCAACCGCACTCGTGTGGCTGATGACCATCGCAGAAGGTAATGGCGCAGACATGGCCACAAAGCTTGCCTTGGACTACATGCCATACGGTTTTCAAGTAGGTTCATGGGCGGCAGCTGCCGCACTCACCCTCTACCTCATCATCACCTTCAACCACCTCAACAAATACCACGAAGTCATCCCCACCCGCTTCAACCGTCAACGCCGCGAAGTTTGCTTCGTCCCCAACGGCCAAACAGAGCCCATCTTCGTCCCGTGGGAATCGCTATCAGCTTGGGTCGTTCAGGCACAGTCAGTCACGCAGTACGGCATGGACATCCGCTACGCCATGGGCGTCGGGTTTTATCATCCGCCCCACGATGAGCATTACAGCCTGGAGTTTTTCTGTGCCGGGTTTGATCTGGCGGTGTGCAACTGGGAGGCGATTCGGGCGTACATGGAATATGAAGTTCACACCCTGAAGGAAATTCAGGACCCGCTTGAACTGCAAAACCCTGGCGACCCGCCGCATGAAGGACTGCATACGTTTTACAACGCACGGGAGCGGATGCGACGTCGGCGCAAAAATCGCGAGGTGGGGTTCTTCTATCCGTTCTGGTGGTACACGTACCACGTGCTGACCTTGTGGACGTTGCCCAACTACCTCACCGAATGGGAAATCCGCCACATCAAAAGCATCGGCCGCGCTGCCATACCTGAAGCGATGCAAAACTGGTCAGAGCCGTTACCCGCCGAGCAATGGGCGAGGCCCAGTGAAAAGTTAAAGCGCATGACCCAAGCGGTCAGAACCCTGCACACGCAAAAGCCCAGTCAAAACATTGCAGCACGGTTTACCGAGGTACAGCAGACAGCCCCCCTGTAGGAGCTCACGAGCAACGCGAGGCAGCGATGGCGGCCTGTCTGCCCCCATCGCTGACCTCATAAACTCGGTGTCCCCTACAAGTTTCCCGCTCCAGCGATCTCTGCCGCCATCGTCGCAGCGCGATCAACACGCTCCAGCGTGCTCAGCTCCGAACGGACGGTCAGCAACTCAGCGATGTCCGGGTGCTGCTCCAGCACGTCATCCCCCAGAAAACCGAAAACGTTGGCGTACAACCAGATCTCCTGCTCGGTCTCAAAACCTCTTTTGATGGCAGAGTGAGCAAGCTGATGGATGTGTTTCAGGCGCTGTTCAGAGGTCAGTTCTGTCCGGTAATCGGGGGAAAAACGCTGCATGTGCTGGTAAAGCTCACCCATGGATTTGTTAAAAGCCACGCCTTTCAGAGCAGCCCATTGCGCGTCGCTTGCCATAAATGATTTGTCGTACTGCGGAATGTACTTGTCGCCGGGGCGTTTGAGTTGTATCCATCCATCACGGGTTGCGGCGCTGACGATAACCTCCTGGCAGGGGCCAAAAAGGTCTGGTCCCGGATTACGCTCTGCTGCAAATAACGCATGCGCCACTGCAGGGTCAGAGATGCGTAAATACATGTCTTCGCCTTGGGGCGGCTTGAAACAGGTCAGCCAGCGCACATGAGCTAACAGGTCATCCCACGAACCATCACTGACCAGCAGATACCCCCACAACTCCTGAGTGTGAGCCAGAAACTGCAAAAGAACCGGATCATCAGCATCATGCAAGCGCACCAGACACGGTGAAAGCCGACTGATTTCAGCCCAGCGGGTCTCGTGATAAAGCACGCTCACTCTCGGTTCCGGATTCCACTGGTACAGGCGTTGAAGCAGGTTTTTGACCTGAATGGCATCGAGTAAAAGCCCGACCGTCTTATCCCAAGGGAAATCGTCAGGTAGGGAAGATTGCACAGAGTGCTCGCTGTTCATGACAGCGCCTTCCTGGCGTCAGCACACACTTGGCAAAACGAGACACCTCGTTCGATAGCATTGAGTTGTACATCTGGAATCAAGGATGGATTCGCGGGCAACGCCACTTGGGGTATCAACACCGCAGGCAAACCAGGAACCGCAGGCATTCCCGACACTGGAACACCGCCAAGTTGAATAGGCACACTGCTGAAAATCCCAGCCGGACTGATACTTATCCACTGCCCACCTGCCTTGATCGTTGCGTTGAGCCCCGCATTGATCACTACGTCCACTTTTGAGTGCAGATGCACTTGTGTGGCCGCACTGACCAGATGATTCGCGGCGCTGATGTGCTGATTACCGACCACCGTCAACGAGTCATCGGCCAGCACCTGGGTTTTGCGTGCCCCATGGGTAAGGTGGTGTTCTTCGCCATGCAGCTCGTGGCTGGACAGCCCGGTCACGTTCACCTTGCGCTGGTTATCCACCTGGATCGACTGATCGTTCAGCACATGCTCAGACCAGTTGCGTTGAGCGCGGATGGAAATGGACTCGGCACCTTTGCGGTCTTCGATGCGCAGTTCGTTGAAACCTGCGCCGCCTGGGCTGCTTTGGGTCTTGAGCACGGTCTGGGTGTTCTGCATAGGCAGGTTCAGCGGCGCTCGCGTACCGGCATTGGGCAGACAGGCCTGCACGTAAGGCTGATCCGGATCAGCATCGAAGTAACCCACGATCACTTCCATGCCGACGCGGGGAATCATCGTCGTGCCGTATTGCTCATGGGCCCAACCAGTGGCGACCCGCAGCCAGCAACTGGAATGCTCGTTACGCGAACCTTCACGATCCCAGAAGAACTTGACCTTGATCCGCCCATAGTCGTCGCAGTAGATCTCTTCGCCGGGCGGACCTGTAACTACCGCATGCTGGCTGCCTAAAACCCTGGGTTTGCGGTGCTTGAGCGGTGGACGAAACGGCACCTTCCCGGGGATGGCTTCAAAACGATTGCGATAACCTTGGGTAAACGCTCCCGATGCCCGAGACGTGGACTCCTCCAGCACCTGCGGCTGTTTACCCTCATGGAACACCGACGTCAGCAGCCATTGCTGGCTCCACTCCGGATTAGGATGCGTTAGTTCAAACAAGTGGCCACTGACCAGCGCACTTTGATCACTCGAACCATTGGCCAACTGGACATCACTGCGGTTTCGCTCAAGCGCCTTTTGCGCTTGCCGAGCGCCAACACTCAGGTCGGTAAACGGCGCGGGATACTGGTAATCCTCCAGCTCCTTACGACCATCGCCGCCCGCACTGCTGAGCAGGTCCACCTGAGGCAATTGAAAGTGATAGGCCTGATGGCTGGCCTTGGCCGAGCGCGTGGCGAGTCGCACGTTGAATCTGTTGATAACCGACGCGTCTGCAACCTGTCCGCTGCTCTGCACATACGCAACCGCAGGCTTGAGTACCGGCAACTGAATAGGGTCGTCTGCAAACACCAGTAAATGTTCGTCAGGGCTGTGCTGAAAGTGAAAGTGGATGCCCTCTTCTTCGCACAGCCTGCGCACAAAATGCAGGTCGGTTTCCTGATACTGGGTGCAGTAATCGCGGGGTTTGCAGGGCTCGCGCAACCGGAAAGCAAACCCATTGCTGAAGATCGCGTGATCCTTGAGGACCACCGCGATGATTTCCGGAACCGTCTTGCCCTGAAAGATCCGATGATTGCTGCGGTGTTCCAGACGCTTGAGGCTGGGCACCAGTTGAATGAAATAGTGGGTAAAGCGTTTGCCGGAATCACCCTGAGCGATTTCGCCGATCTGGCCGTGAAGGCCATTACCGTCAGCGTCGAACCTCAGAAAGGCCAGTCGGTGCAGCAGGTCTTCCAACTGGAGATTGGCCCGCTCGCTGACCAGTTCGATACGCACACTGAACGGACGGCTGATGGATTCCTTTGCGGTAAAGGCCAGCACTCGAAAGTCATGCTCAAGCCCGGCTATTTCCAGCGTGAACGAAGCGCGGTTGGCGGGGTTGAACATGAGCAAGTCCTTGGCCTGAATAAAAGGCGGGACTTTGCTCCTAAGCGATAAAAGTGTCAGTCAGGCTTAAGTCGTTTGATCTGTGGGACGTTTCTGCAAATGTAATCCCAACGCTTCTGCTTCGAAGACCGGGCAGGCCACTAACTATCTAACACCCCCACCCACCCCACTCCTGATTGATTGAACTCAAAGCGGTACCTCCTCCGGGCCGCACTTTTACACCTATCAATCATTCAGGATTATTGACCCTTATGTCACAACTCACTCCGCTCCCCCCAACACCGGCAGAGACCCTGCCATTGGCATCTGGCGCCTTGCATCGACTCAGTGCCCTGGACATCACGTTCGCCGAGGAGCTCAAGTCTTTGCCCAAAGCCAGCGCCGCAATCATTGAAACGCTTGGCGGGCAGGACGACTCGGCCAAAGAAACCAAGGTGGCTGCGCTGCTCCAACAGCTCGACGATTTCTGGCAAGCCCCCAG
The DNA here is from genome assembly GCF_021147825.1 of Pseudomonas quasicaspiana. Classification (NCBI taxonomy): domain Bacteria; kingdom Pseudomonadati; phylum Pseudomonadota; class Gammaproteobacteria; order Pseudomonadales; family Pseudomonadaceae; genus Pseudomonas; species Pseudomonas quasicaspiana. Next base: position 30,994 of record NZ_JAGTPI010000012.1, on the reverse strand, counting down.
CGCCAAAGGTCCAGTTCGTAAAGCACTGTTCATTCAGGGCATGGAGCAGGCACTGCGCAACGAGGTGATCGTCAAAAACCACGAGCGCCATCTGGACCCGCAATATGCTGCCTGCTTACCCCTGCCAACGGTCAGTAAACAGATCGGCCGTTCTCTGGAGACGTTCACGCTGCATGTGCAACTCAATGACAAGACAACCATTGAGATCACTGGCGCGCTGGTGTTCATTTCAATCACAGGCCTGACCTTGCTGGTCTTGCCCGGCCTGGGTACGGAGGGTTTCGCAAGCCGCACCGCCTTTGGCACAACGCTTGTTCAGTGGCTCAACAACGATGTGTTGCGTCATGCGCTGTTCAACAATGCCCAGCAGCGCGACCAGCAATTACTGGAGACGATCACACAGGATCCGAGCCTCTATCTGGAGCCGTTTAGCGCTGCCGACCTGCAACTGCAACCGGTCACCGGCAGTCCCTTTGCCCATGCTTTCGAGCGCCAACTCCACAAGCAACGCAGCGATGTGCGCCATGCCTGCCTCAATGCCAAGGCAACCGACAGTAAAACGATCTCTGCACGAATCGCGGCGGCCATGGACATGCAGGGGCTGTTTGGCCCCGGAGCCATGCTTGCACAGCGCGAAATGGCTTACTGGGAACGCCAGCAGCGCAGGAATCTGCCCCACTGGATCAAGGTCGCCAGCCAGGACGACCTCAATCAATATCAGCAACGCCTGACCCATTACGAACAGAGCCGCACGGCATTGCTCAGCGCCCTGGGTGGCGCAACTTCCCATGAGTCCTTCGCCAGAATACGGCTGCGCGCTCGCATCGCTTCCGACCTTGGCTACGATCTGGAACCCGAGCAGATCATGATCACGACACAACGCCGACTGGCAATCACCGGCGAACTTTATACGACCCGGCGCTCGCTGCTGGAAATGGCACTGTACGGGCTGCATCCCGGAGACACGGACGCCAGCTCGGCATTCCAGATGCTGAGCACCTTCCGCCTGAACGGCACGCTGATGCAAACGAGCCATCCACTGCTAACCCACGCTTACGTGGCGAAGCTGGTCGACGATCTGAATCTGGGCACTGTATTTCGCGAGTACCAACAAACGGTCTACGCAACTGAGCACAATCAGCAACTGATGCGCGACCTCACACGCAAGCAGGTAACCGCTCTGGCCTACGCGGCAAAGATGCAGGCGCATATCCTGGCGGACGATTTCGCGATCATTGAGCAGATCGAGACGGATGCAACGGGGCAGACCACGCCAAATCTGCAAGTCCAGCAGATCAAGCTTGATGACGGCGACATTCTGGGCGGCATGCTGATTTTTCGTAAAAACGATGCCCAGGGACGCCTTGAGCGGCTGATCATGTTCGCTGCCGATGCGCCGAGGGCACAACGTTTTCAAGCCTTCGACAACCAGACTCAACTCACCCACGAACTGGTCAGCTGGACCACATCGCCTGAAATGAGCCGTTATTTGCTTAAACAGGTGCCAGCGTCCAGCCGTGAAAATCTCGAGAAGCGCTTCGCCGCCCTGCGCCTCAAGCCTTACCCACCCGCCAACTACGTTCAGCTAATCACCCGCAGCCACTACAATCAGGCCCTTGGGCAGTTCGTGCGCCAGCATGTGCGAGTGGCCGCCGCCGATCAGGCGCAACGAACGCCGGACTGGTTCATGCGCGCCAGCCTCGCCGAGCGACAGGAACTGCTAGCCCTGGAAGATGCGATAGCCGGCGCCACAGAAAACTTCCACGCAAAACCGCCGACCCAGGCGCAGGATTTCGAGGATTATGTTCATCAGCGCGCCAGCAAAAAAATCAGCGAGTTACTGGGTGTGGCTGAAGGCAGCGTCGATCCGGACCAGATCATCATCACCTCCCAGCGCGAAGTACTGAGCTACACGCAGATGTTGCGCAACGGCTATGACGATACCCTTGGGCTGCTCAGCAGCAGCGCCGACACCGAAGCAACATTCAGTGGCCCGTCGTCTATCGATCTGACGCCACTGACGCCGCAAAAAGTCGCACGCTCGGTACATGGCAAGTGGCTCAGCGACGATTACATCAAGCTGGTCAGGGATACCCTGCTCGATCCTGCCTCTCCCGGTTACGACCATCGCCGGCGCAGCAGCCTGCAGATCACCGTACTGCAAATGAAAGCGGCTGCACTGCGTGGCTATCTTAAAGGTCAACTCGACTCAAAGCAGTACCAGTGGCTCCGGTTATCCATCAGCCATCTGCACCGGACCGACAGCCCGGCGCGGCTTCTCTATCCGCTGCACACCTTGCAACTGCGCCTGGAAAACCCGCTGATAGGCACCGATATTTCCAAGGTGGGCGAAGTCGTGAACGACCTCTATAACGCGGTTTCACCTGGCAGGGTCGAGCTGATTCAGGTTGAAACCGTTCAGGGTTGTTATTTGTTGTCATCCGCCGACGCGACCCAGGCAACAATGCTTTACACCCCGCAGGCACCGGATGGTCTTGAGTTGCGCCTGTTGAGCGACTTCAAAAGCTCGCTCTCAACCTCCGGCATGATCGATTACTACAAAGACCGCTGCCGGATTGATGCACGCCGCAAACTGTCGTTCTTCCTGCGCGACATGAGAGAAGGCGGAGAGAGCAAACCGCCGGTCATACCGCGGGATGCAGTGAACGACTTCCAGGATCTCTGCTTCAATCGCCCCCTCGAGCGCCAACTGCGCGATGTCGAGGACACGACCACTGGCCGCAGCGATATGCTGGCGAAACTGGCCTGGATAACATTCGAGCTGGTCGCCACAGTGGTAACGCTGCCCTTCCCGCCGGCCAGCTTTGCGGTCGGCGCACTGCTTTCCCTGCGCGACAGCATGAAAGCCCTGCAAGCCTTCGCCAATGGCGACCGGGAAACCGCCAGCGCCTATATTCTCAGCTCACTGTTCAACAGCCTGGGCGCAGCCGGGGATTTGTCAGCTGGCATGAAAGGTTTCGGTGCATTGCGCCAACTCGGGCACAACGGCAAACATGCGTCAGTGCTTCCGGCCGCGAAAAACATCACACGCGTCCCCACCCAGGCGGACCTGCATCCCGTGCACCTTGAAGGGGAGACCTTCTGGCGCAGCAAGCCAAACGCGAATGGCCATGCATCGGTGTACCACGTGAACAGCGATCTTTCCAAAGCCCCACAACCGACCGGAGAGTTAGCCCGGCGTGACCTGGACGGTGCATGGCGCCCCTTGGGCCAGCCTGTCGGCCAGTCGACCGCCCTGAACGCAGACGGCATAAAACAGGGGATCGCCGTGAACATTTCACTGAAAGATACGATCCCGTTGTCGTCCGGCCACGCCAATGGCGTCAGTCTGATCAATAACAAGTATTACATCGAACTCGGCACTCAGGTTTTCGAAGTCCACTTCGATGCGGGAGCGCGCTGCTGGAACATCATCGACCCGCAAAATCCGTTCGCCTTCTTCGGCAAGCGTCCGGTACGGCTGGATGCTCAGGGCAAATGGCAACTCCTGCAGCGACACAATCTGCGTGGCGGGATGGACGATACATTCAGGCCGCTGGTGAGTGAAACCGCGACAACCGCCGACCCCATTACCAGTGCGGTAGTGCCCTATGAACTGCCACTGCAGTTACGCCCACATTTCAGCATTCTCAGTAATACCAGTAACACGATGGACGCACTGGGGCTGGATCTTGAAGACTATTTCAATGCTGTTTTCAGAGAGGTACGCTCCAGATTCTCAGCCCAACGAGACAAACTCTACCTTGATGCGCAGGCATTTTTTACGTCGGCCGTTCCGGCACCACGTCCGGTGTTACCTACCCTGGACGTGAACGCCGGAGCCATCGGGCTGATCAGGAAAGTCTTCGAAAACAGCAACGCGATGGTTATCAGCGAGGCCCCAAGGTCGCTCGCCAGCAAGCGTCTACTCATCGAAAACATGGCCGCGCTGGCTGAACAGGACGTGAAGGTTTTGTACATTCAGCATCTGTTTACTGATCTGCATATGTACAAACTGGAGAAATACCGAAAGTTGGGGGCCAGAAGCAAGACAGGCTCAAGTGACCTGAAATTCTGGCTGGAAGAACTCAACGGCGGCGCACTGAGAAACCGCAGCAAGGAATATGATTACTATCACTTGATAAAGACCGCGCACCGCCATGGCCTGGAAGTTCGACCGATCAGCTCTTCGGTCAGCTACCCACTGCTCAATAATCCGGTGGCAATCGCAGCGGGCGACCTGGCGACTGAACAAAAAATGAGCAACTTCTTCGCACATACAGTTATAAGCGCCGACGTTGCGTCTCATCCATCACGCCGCTGGGTGGCGTTACTCGACCAGAAATTTGCCAATACGTATCAACAAGTCCCTGGCATCGCCGAGCTGCAAGGCGCGATCAGCGTACGCGTACGCGAAGTGCCCCTCGGTCGACCGACCGTTATCAGCCGGGAGATTGAAGAAACCGGCACTGCGTTTGGCAAGTCCGATTTCCGGATCGAAATGGCCAACCCGCTGATCCAGGATCAAGGCGCATCAAGCCTGGCTACAGCACTGACGCAATCGCCGCCCAGCCGACTGGATGACGCGCTTTATCAGCAAATGCATAGAAAATTCAGGGGCGAACTCGATAACCCTTACACGGGCAAGCTAGGGTTTGAGTGGAATGACGCCAGCGGCTGGCAACCAGTCGACGTGCAACACTGGCCCGCTGAAACGCCACCTACGGCCCTGCAACTGTCCTTGCGGGACACCGCCTATTCGATGCCCGCAGAAACACGAGACACCCTGCATGAATTGATCAATTTCGAGAACCGTGGGCTGGACTCGCGTTACTTCAGCGCCAATAAACAGCACTCGGTGGTCAGTGACCAATTCTTCAATCTGCGCCACGCATTGCAGAAAGATGCCCGGACCATCATCGTCAAGGAGTTACCGGCTCGCCCAACCATGCCAGCCGTTGCACCGGGCATGAGCCATGGCGATTTTCTCGAAGACCTGTATCAGCATGCCGATGGCGTGGTCATTGGAGAGGTCCATTCCTCCATTGCCAGCAAGAAGCTGATCATCGACAACTTGCCGTTACTGTCCAGACAAGAGGTAAAAACGCTCTACATCGAGCACCTGCTCAGCGACGTCCATCAGGCAGACCTGGATCGTTTCGTCGACACCGGCTACATGAGCAAAACCCTGCTCCATGACTTGAAAAGGATGGACCGAGGTCATAACACCGATGTCGACGGCGTTTACACCTTTGAACAGCTGATCACCAAGGCGCGCGGTCAGGGCCTGGAAATCAGGGCTTTGGACTGTGCCGCCAGCTACTACCTCAAAGACCTGGAAAGTCTGGCGCCGACTACTCGGCAACAGATGTTCAGCCACTTCGCTTCGCGCACAGTGCGCAAACATCAAGAAGTCATGGGGGCCCACAAGTGGATTGCACTGGTCGGTAACAGCCATGCCAATACGTTTGAAAAAATTGTCCCGGGACTCGCCGAGCTGGAAGGCGGTATCGGCGTACGAGTGATCGATGTAAAGCCCGGTCAGGCTCGAGGCATCTCGATAGACCCAGGAGAGAAGGTGACCGATACCTTGAGCAGTCAACAGAGCTTCATCAAAAGTGACTTTCGGGTAGAGATGGAAACCTTCAAACCCGCCGTTGCCGTCCGACCTGCGCAATCGTTGCCTGTCGAGGAAAGACTGATCAGGCCTGGGATGTTTTTCGTCGAAGAGAGTGAAAACAGCCTGCCTGTGATCGTCCATCGCGCACGGGACAATGCCATTCATCGCACGCCGGTGAAGGTCAACGCACAAGGACAGGTTTATGTGGAGCGAGCCACCTGGACCTCGGTCAACCTGAAACCTTACGCAGACATGGACGCGCTGATAGTAGGGCTGGAGGAAATCAATCTGACGCGGGTTGCGTGAGACGCGATGATCTTGTGGGAGCCGGGCTTGCCCGCGATGAACGATAACGCGATGTGTCTGACGAACCGTAGCGCCTGAATCGCGAGTAAGCACCGCACATATAAAACCGGGTTATTCCCGTTGGAGCGAGGCTTGCCCGCGAATCGGTCGCCGCGGTGTATCAGTAACACCGCGCTTTAGCTCTTCGCGGGCAAGCCTCGCTCCAACGCAGCGCCCTGCACCCAAAATAACTAAACCTTCGGCAACCGCTGTTCAAGCAATTGGTGCAGCGCGCTATCGGCGGGCCAGTTGCGCATGAAGCGGGCGCGGTCGCGGGCGAAGGCGGTCGCGAACGAGGCCTGCGAGGTGTGCTGGCACATGGCGTCCAGATCAATCAAAGCCCAGCGATCCTGGCGCCAGAACACGTTATGGCCTTTCAGATCACCATGGCTGATGCGCTCACGCACCAACTGCTCGAAAAGCTGATCCAGCGCCACCAGCTCGCTTTCCGGCGCATCTCCAGAGGTGACATAGGGCGCGAAGCGCTCGATGATATCCGGCCCCGGCAAAAACTCGGTAACCAGATACGCCTTGTTCCGCAAACCGAAAAAGCGTGTTTCCAGCAACGCCAGCGGCTTGGGCGTGGCGATGCCGAGGAACATCAGCCGATTGCCTTCACGCCATGAATGCCAGGCGCGACTGGGGCGCCAGAAACGCTTGAACCAGTGAGCAAGGTCCTTGATGTTGTAGCGCTTGATCACCAGTGCACGACCATCGACTTCGACCCGGGCGACACTGGCCGCACCGCCAGTCTTGTACATGTGGCCCTGATCCAGCAGCGCATCAGCGTTAGCCAGCACGGGCAACATCGCAGGCTCTTCTTCCCGGCGAATCGCGCGCAGTTGCGACGGCTCATCAATCACGCTGAACAGACTGCAATCACGCCCCGCCTTGTCCAGGTAATCCTTCAAGCGCCAGGCACGTACCTTATCGATCTGCTTCTGCAACGCTTCCATGGGCAGACCATGTTCGCCATTGCTCAACAGGTAATGCACCAACAACTCTTCGGTGAAGGGTTCAAGAGACTTGGGCAACTGAGCGAAAAACACACCGAGGTTTTCCAGCACTTTTTGCCGGGACAGCGGTTTGCCCGCGTCTTCAACACGAATCCCCGCGCCATCGATCAAGTACAACTTGCCGTTGCAGCGCAAAAGGTTGTCCAGATGCAGGTCTTCTTGCCACAGCCCTTTAAGGTGCAACTGAGCGATGGCCGACAATGCCTCGCCCAATACTTCCTGCTGCGCGTCGCTCAACGGCGTCTGATCTTCCACCTCAAGCCAAGCGTCACCGAGGCTGCGGGCCTGTTCGAGAAACTCGAATAGCAACCAGCCGCCCTCACCGTCCTGAAGACCGTCAGCCAGCAACAACGGCGTGGTCATGCCTTGCGCAGCCAATGCACGTACGCCTTCCAGCTCACGCTGAAAATGCCGTGGGGCTTTTGGGCCAACCAGTAATTTGGCCAACACTGTCCGGCCACGCCATACGCCCGCACCGACATAACGCTGACCGGGCAGAACCCGCAGCAACGTCAATAATTGCAATTCAGCAGGACCGGCCGCATCCGCCAATGACAGATTGATCGGCAAGACGGGCGTACGTCCGGCCTCTTTGAGTTCAGACAAACGCATTAACGGATCTCTTCGTGTTCGCTGCGCCGTGAAGCGCGCTTGTGAGTGCCGCGCTCACCGAGCCGCACATACAAATCCTCGACCTGCGGGCTCTCGAGCCCCGCTTGCAGATAAGCCGCCAGCAGCTCCCGCACCTGCGCACTGCTCCACATCGGCGCCCGACGCAACAGTGGCTCAAGGTCCTTGATCCGGTCACGCATACCAAGCAGCAAAGGCCGGGTCTTCTCCAGATCAATCAACTGCGCGCGATAAAAGCCCGCCTTGGCCCGCATGAAAATATGCTTGGGATAGAAGCAACCGTGTATCTGTCGGGCCGCGTGCAGCGTGCGCGCCAAATCACCGCAGGATTGCAGAATCGCAGACTGTTGCTGGCTCTCCATCTCGGGCCAATGCTGCAGCAGCGTATCCAGATCAGTCCAGCCATCCAGCGCCCGCGTCATCAGGATTGCACGGCGCTCGCCATTGACGCGCTGCTCGCCGTAAAACACCGCCTGCAACGCCGGGATACCCAACTTCTGGTAGCGGCTGATGTTACGAAACTCGCGGGAAAACGACGGCTCGCCAAGCGGATGGTGCAAGGTGCGAGTCAGGTAGTTGCTCTGGCGCTTGAGGTAGAAGCCCGTGCCTTCAAGCTCCATGCGGAACACGCTGCTCCAGCCGCCGCGACCGGTATTGGGCTCATCGACAGCATCGAGCTGGACCTCCCAAAGCGAGTCGAAATCAGCCAGGCCATGGCGTTCAAGCAACGGGCGCTCGCTGGGTGCAATAAAATCAGTCATTCGCGCCCCTCAAAGAAACTGACAACATGGCGGATACGTTTCTTGTCGGACGCGTTCAGCCGCGTTCGCTGTCGATACTGCAAATAGAAGCGCAGACGCTGTGTGTTGGACAGATGGTATTTACCTAACTTATCCAGACACGCCAGATCCTTGGTAATTCGATACCGCAACATGAAGCTTGTCCAGAACGCTCCATTGGGACAATCGATCAGGAATACCCTGGCTTGATCGTCGACCAACAGATTGCGCCACTTCAGGTCGTTGTGCGTAAAGTTCTGGTCATGCATGGCACGCGTGTAGCGGGCCACCTGACGGCTGATCGTATCCACCCACGAGCGGTCGGACAGCCGTGGGTCTTCACGCTTTGCCACGGCGGACAAATCTTCGGTATTGAGCAATTCACGGGTAATCAACGCCCCGCGATCGTAAGCGGTGCCGCGACGCTCAAGCCCCCAGGCGACCACCTCGGCAGTAGGAATGCCCCATTTGGCAAAACGCTTGAGGTTCTGCCACTCGGATTTGACACGCGGCTTGCCCAGGTAGCGACGCAAGCCTTTACCAGCGCCCACATAACGTTTGACGTAATAGTTAACGCCTTCGCGCTGAACCTTGATCACTTCCGACAATGGGTCCCGGGTCAGTCGTTCGCCTTCCAACGCAAACACCGCGTCAAGGCTGCCAAATTCGTCACTCAAGGACGCGTAGGCCGGCTCCAGATTCCAACCTGCCATCAGAGCGCGTCCCCGTAGCGGACTTTACGCTCATAAAGCTTGTCGGCTTTGACCTCAAGCCAGCGCAGCAGCCTCGCTTCTTGCGCCAGAATCTGGCGCAACGGTTGCTGGAAGTAGCCTTTGAGAAAGCGCAACTTGTCGCGACGCGTCAGGCCGATATCCAGTGCCGAAAAATACAGTGCGGCCAGATCCTTATTGCGCCAGCGCGGAGTAATTGCCCGGCGGGTCTGGGCGCGATGCAGGTCGATCACCGAGAGGCGGAAATCATCGGCCGTGACCGGCTTGTCGGTGTGCAACAGGAAGTGGCAGATGTAACAGTCACGATGGTTGACACCCGCGCGATGCATCATGCCCACCAACCGCGCCACTTCGGCAACGAAAGCGCGCTTGAGGCGTGGCTCTGGCGGCTCGTTTCGCCAGTTGATGCTGACATCCTCCAGGCTTTCGGTGGGTGCCAGCTCTTCGGTGACTATAAATGAATGCTGCGCCGCCGGGTTGTTGCCCCGCTCGCCGTAAGCCACGGCGGTCATGGTCGGTACGCCCACTTCTTTCAGGCGGGCAATGGCTTTCCACTCCATGCCTGCACCCAGCACGGGCAGTTTGGCGGTGAGCAGGTTCTTGCCGATTTCGCCCCAGCCAATGCCGCGGTGAATCTTGACGAAGTAACCGCGACCATCGACTTCGGTGCGCAAGGTGCGCCGACCTTCGAGTTCGCGATAGACCTGACCGTCCAGACGCTCGACTTCGGCGAAGGCATCACGGCCTTCCCAAAGGGTCTTGAACGGTTCAGCGAGGAACAACTTCATGCGTAGTGCTCCGCCAGAATCACATCGGCCGCGTGCTGCGGCATGCTGTAAAGATCGGCTGTATCAGCGAAGGCCAGACCATTGCGGCTCCAGTTGGCGCGCGCAGTGTCGTCGGCCAGCATGTTCGCCAGGTATTCGTTGAGCTGTGTCTGTTCGAACGGCTCATCCAGCACCAGACCGCTGTCGGCTTCGGCGATGTAATGAGCATAGCCACACACCGCGCTGACCAATACAGGCAGCCCCGCCACCAGTGCCTCAAGCAGCACGGTGCCGGTGTTTTCGTTGTACGCCGGATGAATCAGAACATCGGCCCCCATCAGGAAGCGCGGGATATCGCTGCGCCCCTTCATGAAGGTGACGTGATCACCCAGGCCCAGCGTCGCGCTTTGCAGCTGGAATACTTTGGGGTCGTCCTGGCCGATTACAAACAGCCGGGTGCGTTTTTTAAGTTCGGGTGGCAGCGCGGCCAGCGCTTTCAGGCTGCGATCCACGCCCTTGGTCTTGAAACCGGAGCCGATCTGCACCAGCAACAAGTCGTCGTCAGCCAAACCGAATTCCTTGCGAAAATCAGCACGAATCTGCGGCGCATCTGCAGGTGCGCGACGATCCTGAGCAATGCCCGGCGGCAACAGATGAAAGCGCGACAAGGGCGTGTCGTAATATTTGATGAACAGCGGCTGCTGAACCTCGGAAATCATCAGTACCTGGGTTTTCGCGTCTTTGGCGAATACCGCTCGCTCGTACTCGGCGAAGTGGCGATAGCGGCCCCATTGGCGATACAGCGAATGGCGCAAGGTCTGCGCCTTGTCCTCGAAACAACCGTCGGCGGCGTAGTACACGTCAAGGCCAGGCATTTTGTTAAAGCCGATCAGACGATCTACCGGGCGCTTGGCCAGGTCCGCTTCCATCCAGGCACTGAGCTTTTCATTGCGGCGATGGTTGAAGAACGCTTTGACCGGTGCCACCAGCACTTCGAAGCCCGGCGGCACTTCGCCTTCCCAGATCAGGGTGTAAACGCGGATCTTGTGCCCGCGCTGCTGGCACTCCAGAGCGATGCGCATGAAGTCACGTTGCAGCCCGCCAAACGGAAAGTATTTATACAGTACAAAAGCCAGTTGCATCAGCCGGGCTCCTTTGCCAGCAACAGCGAACCCAATTGGCTCGCTACCCGCTCGGGATTCAAACGAGTGAAGCACATCGGCCACTCGCGTTTTGTATCGAACTGACGGCGGTCTTCATCCGTCGGCTGATACGTACATTTCTTTTGCAGGCATGGCGCACACGCCGGGTAGTCACCCGCCAGATGAACCTGCGACTTGCCGTAAGCACCGGTCAACCCCGGATTGGTTGGGCCAAACAGGGAAACCGTCGGCACATCCAGCGCTGCGGCCAAATGACCAATACCCGTGTCCACCGCGACGCAGGCCTGCGCACTGGCCAGCACCTGAGCGACGCCTGCCAGATTCAGCTTCGGCAGCACGGCCGCATGTTCCAGACCTTCAGCGATGCGCTCGGCACGGGCCTTTTCGCTCGGGTTCCCCCACGGCAAGCGCACTTGCAGGCCCTGCGCGCCCATGCGTTCGGCCAACTGCCGCCAGTACAGCTCGGGCCAGTGCTTAGTGTCCCAAGTGGTGCCATGCAAAAATAGAACGAATGGCGGTGTATTGGCATCTGCGCCAAGCAGACGGCCACGGTCAAGACCGTAATCGCCCAGCCCGGCAGGCACTGCGTAACCCAGCGCTTGCCCGAACAGTTGCCGCAGACGCTCAACCGCATGCTGCCCGCGCGCGACTGGATAAGCCTGATCGTAGAAACGACTGGCGAGCGGTTCCCGGGCCGAATCCTTGTCCAGACCGGCCACGGGGGCGCTGACATAGCGGGTCAGCCAGGCACTTTTCAGCAAACCCTGAGCGTCGATCACCAGATCGTAATGGGTGTCGCGCAACCGTTGCTTGAAGCGCCGCCACTCTCCGGTCTTGAACGTCTGCCAGAGATTCTTGCGCCAGCGCCGGATCGCGACCGGAATCACGTTGCCAACCGCCGGGTGCCAGGTCGGGATCTCGGCGAAACCTTCCTCAACCACCCAGTCAAACTGGATACCCGGCACAGCCCGCGCAGCATCAGTCAGTGCTGGCAACGCGTGAATCACATCGCCCAGCGACGAAGTTTTGATCAGCAAGACCCGCAATCAGGCGACCTCCACCGGAGTGGCACCCAGATTACCCAGCGCCTGCACCACCGAATCCGGCTCCAGCAGGCGCATGCAATTGTAATGGCCAAACCGGCAGGTGCGATCAAAGCAAGGGCTGCATTCCAGCCCCAGACGCACAACTTCCACCTGATCGGCCAGCGGCGGCGTGAAGCCCGGCGATGTCGAACCGTAAACCGCCACCAGCGGGCGATTCAGCGCTGCCGCGACGTGCATCAGGCCCGAGTCGTTGGACACCACGGCATCAGCGCACGACAACAGATCAATCGCCTCAGCCAGCGAAGTATCGCCGCTGAGGTTGACCGACTCTTCGCGCAGGCCAGGAATCAGCCGTTCACGAATGCTTTCGCCCACCGGATGATCTTTCTTCGAACCGAACAGCCAGACTTGCCAGCCTTCGCGAATCTTCGTTTCAGCCACTTTCGCGTAATGCTCGGCAGGCCAGCGCTTGGACTCGCCGAACTCGGCTCCCGGACATAACGCCAGCACCGGCCGATCCAGGCTCAGGCCAAACTTGGCCAACGCTGCATCGCGGGTGGTGAGGTCAATGCGCAGGTCTGGTTTTGGGTACGGACGCGGCAGCTCGGCACCGGGTTCATACGCCAGCGCCATGAAACGCTCGATCATCAGCGGATACCGCTCTTTGTCGAGCGTGCGCACGTCGTTGAGCAGGCCGTAACGAAACTCACCACGCCAGCCAGTCCGCTTGGGGATGCCAGCAAAAAACGGCACCAATGCGGACTTCAGAGAATTGGGCAGCAGAATCGCCTGATCGTATTGCCCCGCCAGGGACTTGCCAATCCTGCGACGCGTGGCCAGTTCCAGCGCACCGTGACCCAGCGGAAAGCTCAGGGCCGCGCGCACTTCAGGCATACGCTCCAGAATCGGACGGCTCCATTCCGGGGCCAGGACATCGATGTCGCATTCAGGGTGGCGCTGTTTAAGGCACTGGAACAGCGTTTGCGCCATTACCATGTCGCCTACCCAGCTGGGCCCAACGATCAGAATTCTCATGTTTCATCCAAAACGACAGAAACGATCAGGGAGGCCGATCGGCTTGCGTGACGTTCCCACACAACCCGACGCCTCCCTGTCATAGCTTTATATAGTGCCTTTACCGTAAGAGCGGTTGAGGCACTGTGGGAGCGAATTCATTCGCGAAAGCGGCGCATCGAACACCAAATCTCTATCGGATGTACCGCCCTCTTCGCGAATGAATTCGCTCCCACAGGATCACCGCCAACCAACAAGATGAACGCTAACCCGTGGGACCTCAGATCAACTCAACCCCATCTCCCCCCAGACCCGCATCACTTCGCGGCGCTGGGTTTCAAACTGATCCCCTGGCACGACACCGGCCTGGTTCTGCAAGGCCTGACGGTGAGCGGCCGAGCGGTAGATCTTGTAGACCTCGCGTAGCAGGCTGGCGTCGCTGGCGGGGATCAGCCCGGCCTCTTCCAGCCCTTCAAGAATACGAATGTTATCGGTGTAACGCAGCAGTGCCGGATGCTCCCGGGACCACGCCAAGGCCGCGTATTGCACCATAAATTCGATATCGACGATACCACCGGCATCCTGCTTGAGGTCGAAGGGCACTGTTGCCAGGAAGGCATTTGCCGCCGTACCGGCCGCCGTGGCCTTGGTGCCGAGGCTGCCACGCATCTTGGCGCGCATCTCGCTGACCTCCTGCTGCAGCCTGGACAAATCCCGTTCGCGGCCCAGCACCGACGCGCGCACACCTTCAAATGCCTGCCCTACTTCCCGACTGCCCACCAGCACCCGTGCGCGGACCAGAGCCTGATGCTCCCACGTCCATGCTTCATTTTCTTGATAGCGGGCAAAAGCCCCGAGCGAACTGACCAATAACCCTGATGCGCCAGACGGGCGCAAGCGCATGTCCACTTCATAAAGCTGACCGGAGTTGGTTTGCGCGGTCAGCAAGTGAATGATCCGCTGCCCCAGACGCGTAAAGAACTGCGCGCTATCAATCGGTTTCGCTCCATCGGTTTCAGCCTGCAAGTCGCCATCATGGATGAACACCAGATCAAGGTCCGAACCATGGCCCAGCTCGATGCCACCGACCTTGCCGTAGCCGACGATGACAAAGCCCGGATCACACAGGCTGCCATCCGGCCGCGACGGCGTTCCGTGGCGCGCAACCGTGTGCCGCCACGCCAGCGCCAGCACCTGTTCAAGAATCGCTTCGGCCAGCCAGGTCAGGTAATCGCTGACTTTCATTAAAGGCAGACTGCCGGTGATTTCCGATGCTGCCACGCGCAAACGGTGCGCCAGCTTGAAGTGACGCAAGGCTTCCATCTGCTGTTCAAGGTCATCTTCGGGGATTCGGGTCAGACGCTCGCGCAACTCCGCAGCCAGCTCCAGAGCCTGCGGCGGGTTGAACAGTCTGCCCTCGTTGAGCAACTCATCAAGCAGCAACGGGAAGCGCGCAATTTGCTCGGCAATCCACGGGCTGGCGGCGCACAGCGTCAACAACTGACGCAGTGCATCAGGGTTTTCGGTGAGCAGCACCAGATACGCAGAGCGCCGGGCGACGGCTTCAACCAACGGCAGTACACGCTCAAGCACCAGATCGGGATTGTCGTGTTCGACCGCCTGCGCCAGTAAACGCGGAATAAATGCATCCAGTCGCTCACGGCCAAGACGCTGCATGGAGCGCAACTGGGAGCTGTTGCGCAAATCGTTGAGGTTCTTCAGCGCTTTATCTGCATCAACGAACCCGCCTGACAGCAACTGGCGGCAGGCGGCGTCTTCGTCCTGGGACTCTTCCCACAGCGGCAGCCATTCCACACCGACCACAACCTCGGCTTCTTCCTGCTGTTCGTCGTCCGGATCAGAGTCCGGGTCCGCGATGACCTGACGGAAATGCCACGACACCCGTCCACGCCAGTGCATCAACTGTTCATGGAAGCTCTTCCAGTCGGCAAAACCCAGCATGAAGGCGATTCGGGCCTGATCCTTTTCATCCTCAGGCAACATTTGCGTCTGCCGGTCGGCAATGGCCTGGATGGCATGCTCGGTATAACGCAGGAATTCATAACCCTGACGCAATTCGTCGATGACCGCAGCAGGCAAGTAACCCTGCCCTTCCAGCGTGCGCAGCACTTTAAGCAGCGGGCGCTGTTGCAGGCTCAAGTCCCGTCCACCATGAATCAACTGGAACGCCTGGGCGATGAACTCGACTTCGCGAATGCCACCGGCACCCAGTTTGATGTTCTCCGCCATGCCTTTACGGCGCACTTCCTGCTGAATCAGCTGCTTCATGGTGCGCAGCGCTTCAATGGCCGAAAAATCCAGATAGCGGCGATAGACGAACGGCCGCAGCATATCCAGCAACTGCTCGCCCGCCGCCTGATCGCCGCCCACGACACGGGCCTTGATCATCGCGTAACGTTCCCAGTCCCGGCCCTGATCCTGGTAATACTGCTCCAGCGCATTGAAGCTCAGCACCAAGGCCCCGGATGAACCGTAAGGCCGCAGGCGCATGTCAACGCGGAACACGAAGCCGTCGACGGTGATCGGGTCCAGCGCCTTGATCAAACGTTGCCCCAAGCGGATGAAAAACTCCTGGTTATCCAGTGGGCGCTTGACCCCCACCGTCTCGCCGCCTTCCGGATAAGCGAAGATCAGGTCGATGTCCGACGAAAGGTTCAGCTCCACCGCACCCAGCTTGCCCATGCCCAGAATGACCATCTGCTGCGCTTCGCCGCTGCGCCGCCCCGTAGGCGTGCCGAACTGCTGGCAATGGCGCTCGTACAACCATTGGTAAGCCAGGTCGATGCAGCCATCAGCCATGTCGGACAGATCGCGACAGGTTTCCACCAGATCGGCCTGCCGGGTCAGGTCGCGCCAGATAATCCGCACTTGCTGCCGCGCACGCTGGCGACGTAGATTACGCCCCAGTTCGTCCTCGCTGACGGCTTCGGCCACGGCTGTCGCAAGCTGCCCGCGTAGCTCACCGGGAGCGAAACTGCGCTCCAGCTCGCCGGATTCCGCGAGGTCCAGCAACAGATGAGGGTCACGACAGACCTGCTCGGTGACAAAGTCACTGGCTGCGCAAACCCGGTCGAACGCTGCGCGACGAGAATCAGGCCAGCCGTCGAAAGATGTCGTAGCACCGTCCGACGAAGCAACAAGGGATGTGCGAAACGTCTGTTGCGCACGAGAGACTAAAGGCAGCAGGATGGCCGGAATATCGGCCAGCGAAGGTAGGCTCATGGTCTATCCTAGATCGGCGTGCGAAGCGCTGTGTAGCGCGCAAAAAACCTGCGAGCGACTGACAGGACTGTCGAACAAAAGTCATAAATTGCTGGGATAGTTAATTTTGTAGCAGCCAGCATCTGATTTGATTCGCATATGTTTGTTTTCAACCAACAGGAACGTTTTATCCCACAACACATGACGAACCTTTTATACGCTTCCCTGTAGCTTTACTACTGCCCCTACAGTTCGAAAGGCTGAAATAGCCGACGATTTGTAGTAAAACTACACGCCGCCGGAACAACCGCCGGTCATCCAAGAATTTATGTCGTCTGCCCACAAGGCCAGTCGCAAACACTCAGGCAACCGATTCTGGAAGCCTTTCCGCCCTGGAGCAAGCCATGCAAGACCTCGATCCCGTCGAAACCCAGGAATGGCTGGACGCCCTGGAATCGGTTCTCGACAAAGAAGGCGAAGACCGTGCTCATTACCTGATGACCCGTATGGGCGAGCTGGCCACCCGTAGTGGTTCGCAGCTGCCGTACGCCATCACCACGCCTTATCGCAACACGATTCCGGTCACTCACGAAGCACGCATGCCTGGCGACCTGTTCATGGAACGCCGCATTCGCTCCCTGATCCGCTGGAACGCGTTGGCCATGGTTGTCAAAACCAACCTGAATGACCCAGACCTGGGCGGTCACATCTCCAGCTTCGCATCCAGCGCCACGCTGTATGACATTGGCTTCAACTACTTCTTCCAGGCCCCGACCGACGAACACGGCGGCGACCTGATCTACTTCCAGGGTCACGCATCGCCAGGCGTTTACGCCCGTGCGTTCATGGAAGGCCGGATCACCGAAGAACAAATGAACAACTTCCGTCAGGAAGTCGATGGCAAAGGCCTGTCGTCTTATCCACACCCGTGGCTGATGAAAGATTTCTGGCAGTTCCCGACTGTATCCATGGGTCTGGGTCCAATCCAGGCGATCTACCAGGCGCGCTTCATGAAGTACCTGGAGCATCGCGGTTACATCCCTGAAGGCAAGCAGAAAGTATGGTGCTTCCTGGGCGACGGCGAGACCGACGAGCCGGAATCCCTGGGCGCCATCGCGCTGGCCGGTCGTGAAAAACTCGACAACCTGATCTTCGTCGTCAACTGCAACCTGCAGCGCCTCGATGGCCCGGTTCGCGGTAACGGCAAGATCATTCAGGAACTCGAAGGCGTATTCCGCGGTGCTCAGTGGAACGTGACCAAAGTAGTCTGGGGCCGCTTCTGGGACCCGCTGCTGGCCAAGGACGTCGACGGTATCCTGCAACGTCGCATGGACGAAGTCATCGACGGCGAGTACCAGAACTACAAAGCCAAAGACGGCGCGTTCGTCCGTGAACACTTCTTCAACACGCCTGAACTCAAGGCGATGGTTGCTGACCTGTCCGACGACGAAATCTGGAAACTCAACCGTGGCGGCCACGACCCGTACAAAATGTACGCGGCGTACCACCAGGCTGTTAACCACAAGGGTCAACCGACCGTGGTTCTGGCCAAGACCATCAAAGGTTACGGTACCGGTGCTGGCGAAGCGAAAAACACTGCGCACAACACCAAGAAAGTCGATGTCGACAGCCTGCGTCACTTCCGTGACCGCTTCGACATCCCGGTCAAAGACGACCAGCTGGAAGCCCTGCCATTCTTCAAACCGGAAGAAGGCAGCGCCGAAGCCCGATACCTGAGCGAGCGTCGTGCTGCGCTGGGCGGCTTCGTACCACAGCGTCGCGCTGAAAGCTTCAGCCTGCCGACTCCGCCACTGGAAACCCTCAAGGCGATTCTGGACGGTTCCGGCGACCGCGAAATTTCCACCACCATGGCCTTCGTGCGGATCCTCTCGCAACTGGTCAAGGACAAGGAAGTTGGCCCGCGCATCGTGCCGATCATTCCGGACGAAGCCCGTACCTTCGGCATGGAAGGCATGTTCCGCCAACTGGGCATCTACTCTTCCGTCGGCCAGCTCTACGAGCCAGTCGATAAAGAACAAGTGATGTTCTATCGCGAAGACAAGAAAGGCCAGATCCTGGAAGAAGGCATCAACGAAGCAGGCGCGATGTCCTCCTTCATCGCTGCCGGTACTTCGTACTCCAGCCACAACCAGCCGATGATTCCGTTCTATATCTTCTACTCGATGTTCGGTTTCCAGCGTATCGGTGACCTGGCCTGGGCCGCTGGCGACAGCCGCACCCGTGGCTTCCTGATCGGCGGCACCGCCGGCCGTACCACCCTGAACGGCGAAGGTCTGCAGCACGAAGACGGTCACAGCCACATCCTGGCATCGACCATCCCGAACTGCCGCACCTTCGACCCGACTTACGGTTACGAGCTGGCAGTGATCATCCAGGACGGCATGCGCCGGATGTTCGAAGAACAGCAGGACGTTTTCTACTACCTGACCGTGATGAACGAATCCTACGCCCAGCCAGCCATGCCGGCCGGTGTCGAGGAAGGTATCGTCAAAGGCATGTACCTGCTCGAAGAAGACACCAAGGAAGCGGCGCACCACGTCCAGTTGCTGGGCTCGGGCACCATCCTGCGTGAAGTTCGCGAAGCGGCGAAAATCCTGCGTGACGAATTCAACATTGGTGCTGATGTCTGGAGCGTGACCAGCTTCAACGAACTGCGTCGCGACGGTCTTGCCGTAGAGCGCAGCAACCGCCTGCACCCTGGCCAGAAGCCAGCTGTAAGCTACGTTGAAGAGTGCCTGGCGGGCCGTAAAGGTCCGGTGATTGCATCGACCGACTACATGAAACTGTTCGCTGACCAGATCCGTCAGTGGGTTCCGACCAAGGAATACAAAGTCTTGGGCACTGACGGTTTCGGCCGCAGCGACAGCCGCAAGAAACTGCGTAACTTCTTCGAAGTCGACCGTCACTTCGTTGTGCTGGCCGCTCTGGAAGCCTTGGCTGATCGTGGCGATATCGAACCTAAGGTTGTGGCTGAAGCCATCGTCAAGTTCGGCATCGATCCTGAAAAACGCAACCCACTGGATTGTTAAGAGTCTGCTTCGAGATCGTATAACGCGCTGAACGAGGAGCGACAAGGCAGCTGAAGATGCGGAATTTACCGTTTTTGATGAACGTTAAATGAGCATCCGAAAGCTGTTTTGTCGCAACTGACTAACCCGGCGCAATCGAGAGTGAACAGGTTCTCCGAAGGAGAGACATTGTGAGTGAGCTAATTCGCGTACCCGACATCGGCAACGGTGAAGGTGAAGTTATTGAGTTGATGGTCAAGGTCGGTGATCGCATCGAAGCTGACCAGAGCGTTCTGACGCTCGAGTCGGACAAGGCGAGCATGGAAATTCCTGCTCCCAAGGCTGGCGTCATCAAGACCATGAAGGTCAAGCTGGGCGACCGCCTGAAAGAAGGCGACGAGCTGTTCGAGCTGGAAGTTGAAGGCGAAGCTGCCGCTGCGCCTGCTGAAGCTGCTGCCCCTGCTGCTGCCGCTCCGGCACCGACCGAAAAGCCTGCTGAAGCTGCACCAGCGCCTGCTGCTGAGCCAGCTGCTGCCGCGACTGAAGCCGTGCAGGACATCCATGTACCGGACATCGGTTCGTCGGGCAAAGCCAAGATCATCGAGCTGATGGTCAAGGTTGGCGACACGATTACTGCTGATCAATCGTTGATCACTCTGGAGTCCGACAAAGCCAGCATGGAGATCCCGTCTCC
This sequence comes from Pseudomonas quasicaspiana, assembly GCF_021147825.1. Classification (NCBI taxonomy): domain Bacteria; kingdom Pseudomonadati; phylum Pseudomonadota; class Gammaproteobacteria; order Pseudomonadales; family Pseudomonadaceae; genus Pseudomonas; species Pseudomonas quasicaspiana. The sequence goes on along the minus strand of NZ_JAGTPI010000012.1, from coordinate 10,938 downwards.
AGCCGCAGGCGTTGTCGAAGCCATCCTCGTCAAGCTCGAAGACGAAGTTGGCACCGGCGACCTGATCCTGAAATTGAAAGTGGCTGGCGCTGCGCCTGCTGCTGCCCCTGCTCAAGCTGCCGCTCCTGCTGCTGCCGCACCGACCAAGGCTGAAGCTGCTCCGGCTGCTGCGCCAAAAGCAGAGGCTCCAACTGCTGCGCCGGCTCAAACAGCTGCAGCTCCGGCCAAAGACGGCGCCAAGGTTCACGCAGGCCCGGCAGTTCGCCAACTGGCCCGTGAGTTCGGCGTTGAACTGAGCGCAGTCAGCGCAACCGGCCCACACGGCCGTGTGCTGAAAGAGGACGTGCAGGTTTACGTCAAGGCCATGATGCAGAAGGCCAAGGAAGCTCCAGCGGGCGGCGCAAGCGGCGGCGCGGGCATCCAGCCAATCCCTGAAGTCGACTTCAGCCGTTTCGGCGAAATCGAAGAAGTGCCGATGACCCGCCTGATGCAACTGGGCGCCACCGGTCTGCACCGCAGTTGGCTGAACATTCCGCACGTTACACAATTCGACCAGGCCGACATCACCGACCTGGAAGCTTTCCGCGTTGCGCAGAAAGCCGTTGCCGAGAAAGCAGGCGTCAAACTGACCATCCTGCCTCTGCTGCTCAAGTCTTGCGCCTTCCTGCTCAAGGAACTGCCAGACTTCAACGCTTCGCTGGCACCAAGCGGCAAAGCAGTGATCCGCAAGAAATACGTCAACATCGGCTTTGCTGTTGATACCCCTGAAGGCCTGCTGGTACCGGTCATCAAGGACGTGGACAAGAAGAGCCTGCTGCAACTCGCTGCCGAAGCCGCAGTACTGGCTGAAAAAGCCCGTACCAAGAAGCTCTCAGCGAACGAAATGCAGGGCGCCTGCTTCACTATCTCCAGCCTCGGCCACATTGGCGGCACCGGCTTCACGCCGATCGTCAACGCGCCTGAAGTGGCGATTCTGGGTGTTTCCAAGGCAACCATGCAGCCGGTTTGGGATGGCAAAGCCTTCCAGCCTAAGCTGATGCTGCCATTGTCGCTGTCCTACGATCACCGCGTAATCAACGGCGCAGCCGCCGCGCGCTTCACCAAGCGCCTGAGCGATCTGCTGGCTGATATCCGCACGATCCTGTTGTAAGCCTGGCTGGGTGCTCGCTCTCTTTTGTGGGAGCGAATTCATTCGCGAAAGCGGTGTATCAGGCAATGATTTGCTGGATGTGCCGCCCTCTTCGCGGATGAATCCGCTCCCACAGGGGCGGCGCCTGAGCGATCTGCTGGCTGATATCCGCACGATGCTGTTGTAAGCGGGTGCTCGCTCTCCTTTGTGGGAGCGAATTCATTCGCGAAGGCGGTGTATCAGGCAATGATTTTCTGGATGTGCCGCCCTCTTCGCGGATGAATCCGCTCCCACAGGGGCAGCGCCAGAGCCACCTGCTGGCTGATATCCGCACGATCCTGTTGTAAGCCTGGCTGGGTGCTCGCTCTCCTTTGTGGGAGCGAATTCATTCGCGAAAGCGGTGTATCAGGCAATGATTTGCTGGATGTGCCGCCCTCTTCGCGGATGAATCCGCTCCCACAGGGGCGGCGCCAGAGCCACCTGTTTCACCGAGCCAAACCGCTCGACCTCAACCCCGCCTACATGGCGGGGCTTTTTTTGCCCGGGATTCAATCATCTGCACGGAACGCATAGCCCGGTAGGAGCGAACTTGTTCGCGAGGTGTAAACCTGACACACCCGGTCGCCTGTCTCGCGAACAAGTTCGCTCCTACCGATACGGCAATTCTCACGCCACCAAACCGCTCGACCTCAACCTCGCCCACATGGCGGGGCTTTTTTTGCCCGGGATTCAATCATCTGCACGGAACGCATAACCCGGTAGGAGCGAACTTGTTCGCGAGGTGTATACCTGACACACCCGGTCGTCTGTCTCGCGAACAAGTTCGCTCCTACCTGAATCGGTGGCGGGCCTTTTGAGCGTTCCAAGACACAAATCGCCTACCTGTCTGCGCCCCCCCATCATCTGACGGAACGCATAGCCCGGTAGGAGCGAGCTTGTTCGCGAGGTGTAAACCTGACACACCCGGTCGCCTGTCTCGCGAACAAGTTCGCTCCTACCGATACGGCAATTCTCACTCCACCAAACCGCTCGACCTCAACCCCGCCTACATGGCGGGGCTTTTTTTGTGCGCAATTTGGCAAAGTGCGGCGAAATGCCGCTAATCTGGAATATTCCCCCACCGCCAGCAAAGCCTTGATCTAGAGCGCTTAATTCATAAACTGCATACAACCAGCCTATTATGGCCAAACATTTATAGCACTAAGCCACCGCGCTCCCTTGTCAGCCAGTGCTGCATGATGCAACCTTGCCACACGCGAAATCAGAAAGGGCCCCGCCCGCACGCGTTCAGTATTCCGAAAGCGAGTTCCTTCATGAAGAGCCAACCCGATGCTGCCGGTAGAACGGCGGCCGAGGTAGTGACGCAATTGCCGGTGCCTTCGCGCCTCGGCATGCTGCGTTTCGAGCGGCTTAATGAAGCCAATTGGGCGCTGCTCTACCTCGATCCAAACTGTGAAAAACAGTTCGGCCTGGCTGCCGTGGAACTCTGCGCCTTATTGGGCTCGCCTTACGCAAGCCTGATGGAACCTGAAGCCCGCTATCAAGTACACGACTCCATTCAGTTGCAGTTGGCTGAAACCCCGCATTACACCGTGCGCTATACCCTGCACACCGCCCGCGGCCCACTCAGCGTGGTCGAAGTGGGCGAAGGCTATAAGCAACACAATCGGCACCTGTTGCGCGGTTACCTGATGGTCGTTGATGGCCTGCAGATCGACGCCGATCAGTACGCCAACCCCGATCTGGAAACCCAGAACTCGCGCCTGCAAATCGCTCTTGAGCTCAATCAACAAGCCCAACGCGAGCAGTTCGAGCACCTGGAGCGTGTCCGCGCCCAGCAAAATCTGATCCTGCACCTCGCCCGCCAGCGCTACAGCACTAATAACGCGCTGCAGGAAGCGGCTGAGCTGATCACTAAAAGTGCCTGCGAGATCTACAACATCTCCTGCGCCAGCATGTGGTACCTCAGTGGCCACATGCTTGAACCTATTTCCGCCTATCGTCGCGAAGACAGAAAAAGCCACCTGCCGGCCCCCATCGACGCGAGCCCGTTTCCGAGTTACCTCGAAGCACTGCATAACAGCCGTGCCATCGATGCACACGACGTCCAGCAAGATCCGCGCACCAAAGAGATGATCGCCAGCTTCAAGCCACGTGACATCAGCGCCATTCTCGACGCCAGTATTCGCATCGACGGCCAGGTGATGGGTGTGCTGTGCCTGGAGCAAACCGGTGAACCGCGCGCCTGGCAGTCCGATGAAATCGCCTTTGCCGGTGAGCTGGCGGATCAATTCGCCCAGGCCATCAACAACCACACCCGCCGCACCGCCACCAGCGCCCTGCACTTATTCCAGCGCGCCGTCGAGCAAAGCGCCAATGCCTTCCTGCTGGTCAATTGCGACGGCGTGGTCGAGTACGTCAACCCGAGTTTCACCGCAATCACCCAGTACACGGCCGATGAGGTCCACGGGTACAAGCTGTCCGAGCTGCCCGCACTGGAAAACCTCAGCGAAGTGCTCAAGGACGCCAATTCCAGCCTTGCCAGCAGCAACAGCTGGCAAGGTGAATTCAAGAGCCGTCGTAAAAACCTCGAACCCTACTGGGGGCAACTGTCGATTTCCAAGGTGTATGGCGACAACCGCGAGTTGACCCATTACATCGGCATTTACGAAGACATCACCCAGAGCAAACTGGCTCAGCAGCGCATCGAGCGCCTGGCCTACACCGACAACCTGACCAACCTGGGCAACCGGCCGGCGTTCATTCGCACCCTGGACGAGCGCTTTACCCGGGATAGCGACACGCCCATGAGCCTGTTGCTGGTGGACATCGACAACTTCAAACGCATCAACGACAGCCTGGGCCACCAGACCGGCGACAAATTGCTGATCAGCCTGGCCCGTCGCCTGCGTAACACCCTGAGCCCCAGCGACGTGTTGGCGCGTTTTGCCAGTAATGAATTCGCTGTGCTGCTCGATCAGACCGGGGCCGATGACGGGCAGAGCATTGCCACCCAGGTGCTGGCAACGCTGGACAAGCCGATCTTCGTCGATAACCAGTTGATCAGCGTCACCGGCTCCGTAGGCCTGGCTTGCGCGCCGTTACATGGTCGTGATCCGCAGACGTTGATGAAAAACGCCGGGCTTGCGTTGCACAAGGCCAAAGCCAACGGCAAGCATCAGGTTCAGCTGTTTACCGAAGCCCTGAATGCCGAGGCCAGCTACAAACTGTTCGTTGAAAACAACCTGCGCCGCGCCCTGACGCAAAACGAGCTGGAGGTCTTCTACCAGCCCAAGCTGTGCCTGCTCAGCGGGCGTCTGATCGGCATGGAAGCGCTATTGCGCTGGAACCACCCGGAGAAGGGCATGATTCGCCCTGACCAGTTCATCAGCGTCGCTGAAGAGACGGGTCTGATCATCCCGATCGGCAAATGGGTAGCACGCCAGTCCTGCCGCATGAGCAAACAACTGACCGCAGCCGGTTTCGGCAATCTGCAAGTGGCGATCAACGTGTCCCCCAAGCAGTTCTCCGACCCGGAGCTGGTGAGTGCAATCGCCGCGATCCTCAAAGAAGAACAGCTCGATACTTCCCTGCTGGAGCTGGAGCTGACCGAAGGCCTGCTGCTGGAGGCTACTGAAGACACCCGCCAGCAACTGGACGCCCTGAAGAAAATGGGCTTGTCGCTGGCCATGGATGACTTCGGCACTGGCTATTCATCGTTCAGCTACCTGAAAAAATTCCCCATCGACGTGATCAAGATCGATCGCAGCTTCATCCGCGACATTCCGGATGATGAGGACGATATGGAAATCACCTCGGCAGTCATCGCCATGGCCCACAACCTCAAGCTCAAAGTGGTCGCCGAAGGCATCGAAACCGCCGCTCAACTGACCTTCCTGCGCCGCCATCGCTGCGACGTCGGTCAAGGCTACCTGTTCGACAAACCCATCCCCGGTCAGGACCTGATCGACAAGCTGCGCCGCTACCCACGCGGACCGTTGGCCTGACAGACTTCCCCCAGCCCGCTTGTTTGGGGCACACTTGCTGCTAACTGACATCACGCCGCCCTCGGTAGGAGGCAACTTGTTGGCGAGGCGGCGAAACTGACATCGCCTCGCGAACAAGTTCGCTCCTACCGGGAGTCGCGCCCTGATTACCTTCGCGGCCCACCCGCATCCCACCATGAGGAAAAGGTTCATGGCTCTACGCTCGGAAATTCTTGTGAACAAAAACGTACTCCCTACCGCTGACCAAGCCCTGCCCGGTCGCGAAACACCGATGGCACTCCCGGAAACCCACTTCGTCAACGGCAACCCGCTACTGGGCCCGTTCACCGCCAACGTGGAATTCGCGATTTTCGGCCTGGGTTGCTTCTGGGGTGCCGAACGCCGCTTCTGGCAACGGGACGGCGTCGTCAGCACCGTTGTCGGCTATGCCGGTGGCTTTACGCCTAACCCGACCTACGAAGAAGTGTGCTCCGGTCTGACTGGCCACACTGAAGTCGTGCTGGTGGTCTACGAGCCGGAAAAAGTCAGCTACGACGAACTGCTGACTCAGTTCTGGGAACTGCACAACCCGACTCAAGGCATGCGCCAGGGCAACGACATCGGCACGCAATACCGCTCGGTGATCTACTGCACTACCCCGGAACAGCTCGCTGCCGCCAAGGCCAGCGCTGCGGTGTATCAGGCAGAGCTGAGCAAAGCCGGGCTGGGTGAAATCACCACTGAAATCGAAGAAGCGCCGACTGTGTTCTTTGCCGAGGCCTATCACCAGCAATACCTGGCGAAGAATCCGCAGGGCTATTGCGGGATTGGTGGCACCGGTGTGTGCATGCCGCCGAGTCTGGCGGGGAATTGATTTAGTCATCCTGTGGGAGCGAATTCATTCGCGAAAGCGGTATTTCAGACGCTAGATGCGCGGGGGCTTTCGCGAATACATCCGTTCCCACAGGAGTTGCAGCGCCAGAACAGCTAACCACCAGGTAACAAACACTCCACCGAACACGCGGGTAGTTTAATTCGGTAGGAGCCAACTTGTTGGCGAGGCATTGGTACTGGGTGATCGGAAACTCGCCTCGCTAAAAAATCCAGGCATACCAAAACTCGACTTACCAACTGGAAGCTCGATTTTTTTAACTTAAAATTCAACCTGGCTGTTTACATGCATCAACCGACCTGTCACGCAACGAAATCATTCTGACCAGCTAATGCTGTCACAGGCAATTTCATTACGATCATCTTGTGCCCCAGCAATATCAATACAAGTTACAAATTTTCCAGGCGGAGCGGTGAATTCTACCGGCACCTTATATTGCCCAGGCAAGCTCACCTCTAGAGGGACTAAACTAAAGCCGGTCCCTGAGAAAAGAACAGTTAATCTGAAGGTAGGGAGATTTTTCATTAGCCAAAAAGTTAATGCCACCTTCTTAAAAGAACCTGAGGGGAGTATTATTGTTAGTGTAGCGAAACGACCAAATTTTGAAGGAAAATACAACGATTTAAATCCGTGCTGTCCTTGCTGAGCTGCATGGTGAACTATTTCAGTTGGTAACGGTGTAGTAGTTGGTGTTGAATACAATAGCAGCCCTGAAGGGAGTTCCAGATAGTCTGGCCCGAAGGGAATTTGTCTTGATACTACTGCTTCAAAATCCTCGAATCCCGAAGCAGGAACCTGAATGATGTTCAATACCCGTATTGGAAATAACACTTTCGTTACCCCACCATCAAACGACACTTCAAAAATTAACGTCAGGCTTGAACCGTCCTTCAACGCTTTCAAGTTACTCAATGCCACCGTCGTGCTCGGCTCAGCCGTCGAACTAATCGGAAAATTTTGCCACGCTGGATGCGCCCAGTTATACGCCGTGCCATCCTCTTTGGTGCCTTCAAACCTGAGGGAAATGCGCTGCCCCGCTGCAATGAACGGCCAAGGCTTGACCCTCAGTCCGGCATCGCCGGTCAAGGCATCAACATCAAGGCTTCCGTCAGCGGAGGCTTGCAGAATTCTCGGCGCCTCCAGCACGGAATCAGAAAGCGTCCGGACAGTGAGGTCGAGCTGGGGTGATGGTTTCGTTACACCATTGCGCATAACCGAATACAGCACCGGAATGGTTTTCCCGATCACCGCCGCCACCGCCGAGGGCGGGATGGTAAACGTGACACTGCCCAAGGCGCTGCCCTGTTGAGGCAGCACAAGGTTATCGAGACTATTCCAGCTCAGGCCGATGGTGTCGGTGGTTTGCATATCGTAAGCCACGACCACGGTTGCACCGTTTAGGGCGTCAATCGGTTCAAGACTGCCGCTCGGAGCATCGATAACTGTGGGCCGAGGAATTGCTACGACCGTAAACTCGTATGGGTCCGATAACAAAACTCCACCCACAGTTAGCGCGGTGATACTGTGAAGTGTCTCCGTCAGCTCAGAGAACGTTGACTGCCAACTCCCATCACTCTGTGCCACTTTTGTATCGATTGGATACGAGTCATCAAATAGCTCCAGAGTAACGCCAGGACCGGCCGTTCCACTTATTGTCAATAAGTTATCGAGAGTTTCACTGCCATTGGAGACATCGCCACTGACGCCTGTCACATTCAGAATGTGAGGCCTTACTTCTCCCCTCATCGCCTCTACAATTAAATCGAGGGCTGTCGATGGTTCAGTAACTCCCGAACGCATTACCATATAGAAGACCTCAATGGTCTGGCCCGCCGTATCGGTAACTGCTGCGCGTGGCACCAGAAAATCTATCGTTCCGCTTGAGTTCCCGTACTTTGGTGCGACCAAATCACCTCGGCCATTCCAGAACATAAAAATAAGGTCGGTGTCTTCCATGATATAGGTCACGCGAACGGTCGCGCCGTTCACTGCGTTTGGGTCGAGTACACCACTGGGGGCTTCAACGACAGCGGGTTGTGTATAACGGCTTGCGTTCACTTGATTCACCTTTTTATAAGCAAGACATCACCATCAGAATTGAATTGAAATGAAACGCCCCCTGTAGGAGTGAATTTATTCACGATAGCGGTATTTCAGACGCTAGATGCGCGGGGGCTTTCGCGAATACATCCGTTCCCACAGGAGTTGCTATGGAAAGCAACGATTAATCCTCAGGCCGAAGCATTAATTTGACAGGATGTAGCGTGTGACGAGACATAGGGGACAACCCACTCGGAGAAAATAAGGTCATACGAAGTCAGTCATCTCTATGCGCAGCATTAAGAACGTCGCCGCAGCAATGGCAGCCACTAACCACTTTCTTACAGTGACCAACTACCGCCATGGACTTATTGACACTAAGGGCCATACTGCCGCATTACTCTGACCAGCTAATACTGTCGCATGCGAGCCGTCCACTTTCATATTGCTTAGTCCACATCTCGAATCCTGTTATAGCGTTCCCTGACCGAGCAGTATAGTTCAAGATAAACGTCCCCCCACCCAATCCAGGCGTTACAATCTTAATAGTATCGACTATCGCTCCTGTTTGGTTAAGCCAACTTACGGTACAGTTTCTGGCATTACCAGACACAGTCCACATGGCAAAGCTCACCTTTCTGAACACCCCGGAAGATGGCAAGATACACATCACACTTCCATCTTTAACCCCGTCGACAGTGATATATAGAAACCTAACACCGTGTTCACCTTGCGCCCCTCCACTATTACCGATAGACGGAGGTGTATGGTAGGGCGCATAGGGACCTACTTTCAAACCCGATGCCAGTGTAATCTGATGATCTATCCGCCCGATTGAAGCTGCTTCAAAGTCCTCGAATCCTGATACGGGTTTAGCCACTATCGTAAAGCCCCACGGCTCAGAAATCAGATTTCCACCTACGGTCTTTGCCGAGATTCTGTGGTAGCTCTGCGTCAGGCCCGAGAAAGTAAGCGACCAGCTTCCAGTATTGGTCGTCAGCGTATCACCCACCGACATGGATCCATCCCAGATATCAAGGTTAACGTTCGCCCCTGCGGAACCATTGATAGTCAGCACCGTGTCGATCGTTTCGCCCTCATTTTCGACGCTACCGCTGGCACCTGTGACACCGGTAATAACAGGTTGAACCTCCGCTGCGGCCTGGACGCTCAATGCAAGAATGTCTGACGGTTCTGCGACATCGGAACGAATAACCGTGTAAAAAACTTCAATGGTTTTGCCCACAACGGCCGCTACAGCAGCGGGAGGGACTGAAAACCCGACTTCTCCATCAGGATTGCCCTGTTGGGGAAGGACAAGATCCGCGTGGCCATCCCATGAGAGGAGTATGAGATCCGTATTTGCCATCCCATACAGTACACGCACCGTCACGGCGCTGACAGGACTGGACATGACTAGTACGCCATTAACAGCTCCAACAACTTCAGGTTTCACATGATTGACAGTCATCTTAGATATCCTTCTGTGAGGTTGGCGCCAGGAGCAAGCCACTCAACCCACTTGAAATTTACTCACTGACAAACGACATCGTTAGTCAGCGAAGTCCCCTATCACCGGGGGTAGCCATTTATCAATACAGCACAATTATTCTTCAACCGCCTTCAAGTTACAGCCACAGGGTAAAACGCGATACTGTCAGAAATAACAGTACTTAGAACGTATCGAAATAAAGCGGCTATAGTGATAAGTAACCTAGCATTATCTCTGTGAGCCGAGAAATCACTGCCAGGGACGACCAGCACATTAGCCGTGCTCTATAATGAGGTTTATACCAGCACTACTTGACCAAGAATCCGCAGGGGTATTGTGGGATTGGCGGGACCGGTGTGTGCATGCCGCCGAGTCTGGCGGGGAATTGATTGGGTAAAAGACAGTTTGTTAGCGAGGCGCTTGTTTTGCGTAATCAAGAACATCGCCTCGCGAACAAGTTCGCTGTCATCAAACAACACGTAACTTTCTGAATTCACGAAGAACCTGTGGGACCGAATTCATTCGGGAAAGCGCTATTCCTGACGACAAAGACGCTGCGGATGCATCGGCCCCTTCGCGAATGAATTCGCTCCCACGGGGTTGGTGCCAGACTCAAGCCCACCGCGATCCTGTGGGGCCGAATTCACCGAGAAATACATCGTTGTTGATCCTGTGCAATCAGGAGGTAGTCACTGTAATCACCCAAGGCTCAGACACTGCACTATTGTTGTTTGATCGCGCAGTAAAGCTATGGCCTCCGACAGTCAATCCTCGCAGTTGTGCTTCCCAACCGCCTTCAAATGGAAAAGCTCTGACCGTCAGAAGATCGTTATCCAGAATATCCAGGACGTCAGGCCTGGTCTGATCAACCACCGTTCCAGAAAGAGTCAATAGCGTATCGGGAGTAGAACCGCCGTCCGGCACAGGCACACCCTGGGAATCAACAACCCCTTCGATAACCGGCTCGTGCCAGCTTGCACTGACAATCCAGGGCGTGGACTCCGCACCGGTATCGATTGATCGTGCAATAAAGCTGTGGCTTCCCGCTGTTATCAAATCCACTTGCGCTGACCACGTATCGTCTTCCGGCCAGACCATGAGCCTGCGGGTGCCGTTATCCAGAATCTCCAATACCTGAGTGCCAACTGCGACACCCGACAGGGTGAGCTCAGGTTCTCGGGTGAATCCACCGTCAGGTATCGAAACGTCTTGGGAATCTACAACACCCAATATACGTGGCTCATTCCAGCTTGCGTTAATCATCCAGGGCTCAGACTCCGCGCCATTATCGATTGATCGAGCAATAAAGCTGTGGCTTCCCGCTGTTATCAAATCCACTTGCGCTGACCACGTATCGTCTTCCGGCCAGACCATGAGCCTGCGGGTGCCGTTATCCAGA